>JBBQLF010000724.1:0-2243 GCA_038327695.1 Bryobacterales bacterium | reverse complement strand
GTGCGTGGCGGTCATGACCGTGTTTCTCATAAAGCCGGGCGATCTCTTCCTCGGAGCTGGAAACCAGCCAGTGGCCCAGGTTGTGCAAAACGCGGCGGCAGGTTTCAGTGATCTCGGATTCCGGGATGTGGCTGAGATGGTGGAGGTGATGGGTGGCGCGCAGTTGACGAAGAAAGCGCGCGCTGATCGCCTCCCAGTGGTCCTCAATCTGATGAACGAGCCTGGTGGAAACCATGACGGCGAATCCTCCCTCGACAACTGATGAGTTACGCCGATTATTCTCCGGAGTCAAGGGGCTACCATTCAAATTCAAGCAGGGAGACACCCTGGCGAGGGAGATCGAAGCGCAGCTTCGCCACGCCCTGGGCGGTCTTGACAGCCTGCACCGGAGCCAGTTCCTGGAGCTGGCCAGCAGATTCCAGTTCCGCGTACTGCGCCGGCGTGGGCTGCTGGGGCGAGCCCATCTTCTTCCAGACCTCGTAGGAATTGCTGTGGGCGGCGTCCACGCGGAAGTGGCGCAGGCGCACCGCTCCAGCGGGCAGGCCGCGTACGGTGAGCGCCACGGCGGCGGCGGCGGCCGGCAGATCGTCGTCATGGTAGTGCCACACCAGCACGCTGGCACGGCGGGCCTGGCGGCTGGCGAGGGCGGCAATGTCGGCCGCGCCTTTCACGCCGTTGTCCACCATGGAGTCCAGCGCCAGCGCGCCAGTGCTCTGCGCGGCCACGCGGTCCCCGCCCATGCGGCCGAACATGCGAAAGACGTTGAGGACGGGCTTATCGATGCCGTTGGTGGCCAGATCCCGGAAGCCGTCGAAGTAGGGCTGACCTTCAAACTCAAAGGCCCAGGTGACGGCCCCCTGCAGGTTCACGCCGTGGCGCGCGGCCAGATCGAACTTCCGCGCGAAGGTAGCCGCCGTGTAGCTGGAATAGACGGTGCCGTTGCGATAAGCGTTTTGCGGATAGCTGCTGGCTGAGCAGGCCGCGCAACCCTCCGGATCAGACTCGCCGATGATGACCGGCAGGTGCTTCAAGGTCGGGAAGGCGGCCACGGTGGCGAAGCCGTGGTCCAGATCCCGCAGTTGATACTCGCTGCCCATCTGCACGCGGCCCTCGATGAAGCGCGGCCGGCCCTTGGCGTGGAAGGCCAGAAAATCGATGGGCGAGCCCTTCTTGCCGGTGGCGTAGTTGACGCCATCTACGACGTGTGTGAGGAACATGTGGAGGTACTCCTCACTCTTGGCGCCGCCGGGCCCGGTGGAGTGCGGGCCCCCGACCTTGGCCGTGGGCAGGGCGCGTTTGACGGCGTCCACACTGTAGTCGTAGAGCTTCTGATACTCCTCTGGCGTCCCCTGCCAGTACATGATGTTGGGCTCGTTCCAGACCTCCCACAGCCAGGTGTCCACCTCCTTGCGGCCGTAGCGCTGGACGCTGTGCAGGACCCACTGGCGGACCAGCTCCGCCCACTTGGCGTAGTCCCGCGGCGGATAGGCCCAGCCAGCCTCAATCCGGTTGTACGGCTTGTTGGGCGCCCATTCGTGCTGGTAGGGCTCCGGCTTAGTGGAGAGCGCCTTGGGCATGAAACCGATCTCGACCAGAGGCCTCATCTTGCGCTGGATCAGCGTGTCAAAGATGCGGTCAATGATGGTCCAGTCGTAGCGCGGGTTGCCTTGCGCGTCCTCCGTGTAGGCGTTGGTGGAGCCCCACTTCAGCGCGGGCGTGCCGTCGCCCGAGGTGAGCAGGTTGTGCATGCGCACGTACACGGGGCCCGTATGCATGGCCGCCAATTCGGTGAGCAGCTTCTGGCCGTCCTTCATGTACGTGTAGTTCGGCTCATCGTAACCGTAGTAGCGCCAGATGGGGGTGAGCGGCCCTTGGCGCTGGGCGGCGTCCACCTGGATCTCGACGTTCTGCGCGGCTAGAAAGCCCGGCGCGGCGAGCACGGACAACAGCAACCGTTGCACGGACATGCTAGGCATCATATCGTGAACACTATGCGGATTAATGACATCGAGACGGCCCAGGTGGCTCCACGCTGGGGCCTGCTGAGGGTGACAACGGACGAGGGCGCGGAGGGATTCGGCGAATTCACGGTGGAAGGGCAACTCGGCAGCGCAGAGGCCGCGGTCCAGGAGTTGAAGGAGCTGTTCATAGGACGCGACGCCCGGGAGATCAAGCGGCTGGTGCGCGGCGCCTACGACCGCAACTTCTACCACGGCGGCGCGCACTATATGAGCGCGTTGGGA
>JBBQLF010000723.1:0-2259 GCA_038327695.1 Bryobacterales bacterium | reverse complement strand
AATGCGGACGGCTCCTTCTACGCGGCGACGGGTGATCCGGGCCAGATTCACAAGATCACGGCGGGAGGCCAGACGAGCGTGTTTTTCGATGCCGGGGAGACGCATGTGCGGGCGCTGGCCGCGGACGGGAAAGGGAATCTGATCGCCGGTACCGAGCCCGGCGGCGTGGTGCTGCGGGTCTCGCCGGCCGGCGCCGGATTCGTCCTGCACCAGACGGCCAAGCGCGAGGTCACGGCATTGCTGGCGACCAAAGACGGGATCGTGTTTGCGGCAGCCAGCGGCAATCGCGGTCCGGCAGCGCCGGCGATGGGGACGGCGGTGCCGGCCGCAGTACCGGCCCTGGCGGGCGGGGCCGTTGCGCCGCGGCCGGTAGTCAGCACGCCGCCGCCACCAACCTTCACCGTGGCGCCTCCGGCCGGGGGCAGTGAGATCTACCAGATCGGCGCCGATGGCGCACCCCGGCGCGTTTGGTCCAATGCCACTCTGATGGTGTACGCGCTCGGCCTGGACAGCAAGGGCAGGCTGCTCGCCGCCACCGGCAATCAGGGCCGTCTCTATCGCGTGGACACGGACTTCAGCTACACCCGGCTCATTGACGCTGAACCCCAGCAGATCACCGCGTTGGCGCCGGGCCGGAACGGCACGCTGATGGCGGTGACGGCCAATCCGGCAAAGGTGTTTGAGCTGGGACCGGGCGTGGAGAAGACGGGCACGCTGGAGAGCGAGCTGCTGGACGCGGGTGCGTTCACCTATTGGGGCCGGCTGCGGCACGAGGCCGCGTTGCATGGCGGCTCTGTGAAGTTGGAAGCGCGCAGTGGAAACATGGATCGCGCTCAGAAGAACTGGAGCGAGTGGACGCTGGTGGATCCGGCGAAGGGCTCGCGCATCAGTGCGCCGCCGGCGCGGTTTCTGGGCTGGCGCGCGACTCTCACGGCGGCGCCGGACGGCCAGTCGCCCGTGCTGAAACTGGTGGAGGCGGCCTATCAGGCCAAGAATGCGGCGCCGGTGTTGGAGCGGATTGAGATGATTCCGGCCAACCACAAATTCCCGGCTTCCAGTTCGCTCACCAGCACCTCCACGGCGATGACCCTGCCGGGTATGGGACAGCCGAAGCGGACCACCGCGACTGCGCCCACCTCCACCGAGAGCGGATCGGCTTCCGTGAATTTCGAGAAGGGCTGGATGGGGGCGCGCTGGCGCTCCAGCGATGCCAACGGCGACACGCTGCAGTACAAGGCGGAGATTCGCGGTGTGGAAGAACGCGAGTGGAAACTGCTCAAGGATGAACTCAAGGAGTCGCGCTATAGCTGGGACGCGACGGGCTTGGCCGACGGGCGGTATCTGCTGCGCGTGACGGCCAATGACGAGACTGACAACTATCCGGGACAAGGGCTGCAAGCGATGATTGAGACGGAGGAGTTCGTCATCGACAACACGCCGCCGGAGGTGACAGGGCTGGCTGCGCGGGTGGATGGCAACAAGCTGATGATCAACTGCAAAGCCTCTGATGCCCTGACCGCTCTGCAGTATGCCGAGTTCTCCGTGAACGGCGGCGAGTGGATTTCGGCGCAACCCACCACGCGCATGACAGACTCTCTCTCGCACGAGTATGCGGTGGAGACTGCCAAGCCCGCCGGGACCGAGTTCACCGTCGCGGTGAAAGTGGCGGATGAAAATGATAATGTGACGGTTCGGAAGGTAACCGTCCGATGAAACTCAGCCGCCGCCAGTTTTCTCAGTTGCTGCCCGCGAGCACGCTCTTTGGAGCTGCCGCCCGCAAGCCCAATATCGTAATGATCTATGCCGACGATCTCGGCTACGGGGATTTGGGTTGCTACGGGCATCCCACCATCCGCACGCCGAACCTGGACCGCATGGCGCAACAAGGCATGCGGTTCACTCAGTGGTATTCAGCCGCCCCGGTCTGCACGCCGAGCCGCGCGGCTCTGCTCACCGGGCGCTATCCGGTCCGGAGCGGGTTGACGCGCGTGCTGTTCCCGCAATCGGCCGGCGGCATCCCTGAGAGTGAGACGACGATGGCGGAGATGCTGCGCGGCGTGGGCTATCGGACCGCCGCCGTGGGCAAATGGCACCTCGGCCACCTGCCGCAGTATCTGCCCGGCCGGCACGGCTTTGACCGTTACCTTGGCATCCCGTATTCGAATGACATGACGCCCACGCCCGGCCCTGGCGCGCCTGGCAACAAGAACTATCCCCCGCTGCCGTTGATTCGCAACGGCGAAACCATCGAGACGGAGC
>JBBQLF010000722.1:0-2260 GCA_038327695.1 Bryobacterales bacterium | reverse complement strand
CAAGATCCTTCCCTTGCCGCCGGCCCTACTGCCCCCCTGGGACGGCACGCGCGACAGCCTGCTCGCAGCGGCAATGGCCGTCGTGCCCGCCTCAGATACACCGCCAGCCACCGACGCAATGCTCCGGAAGGGCCGTTTCTTCCTTGACAGCGCGTATACGCTCAGGCCTGTGGCGGAAACAACCGACGCAGTTCATGCGCCCTTCTCCAGCTACTGGCAACCGACGGCACCGCACGAAGCCGCGGAAGTGCGTACTTTCCTGACCACCATCCCGCCCGGTCTCTACGGCAAGGGCGAGGCATTCGATCAGCCACGCCACCCCAGCGGTGCCGGGACGAAAGTGATTCCCGGCATCGTCTGGCAGCGCGTGCTCACCGTGCGCAACAACGGCGGCGCGGTCGAACCGCGCACGGCCGCGAGGCAGTCGCGGCAGGTAGCGCGCCCGACGCCGTACATTCAGTGCAGTTCGACCAAAGCGTGCCCCATCACGGGCATTTGGCAGCCTTGGGTGCGGCCCGGCCACCCGCTCGAGCAGGCGGTGAACCAGGCGTGGCGGCAACGATGGCTCACGGCGGGGCAGCCATTCCCCGATCCGAAACGCGACTGGATGCTGCCGCTGGACAGCGCCGACCTGAAGTGGCACTTATTGGAGGCGGAGACGCCTACCTTGGTAACCGCTGCAGGCTCATCAACTTCAGTGTCGAAACGGCAGTACTGAAACATCAAGGACGCGCCGTTATTCGATTGGACGACCAGACCGATCACGGTGGTTGGGGGTGAATATGCGGACGCTTTCTCAACTTTCCTTTAAGCGTCGCAGCTGTGCCGCGACGCTATTGATCGCACTCACACTTCTGGTCGCATGCGAAATGGATAGGACCGAAATTCCGCCTCATATGCAAACACTGGCGCGGTTCGATCCCCACATCGCCTCGTTTGAATGCCACACCGAAGCGACGAAGACGCCGCCAATCGACGCTCAGGCCGACGACTGGTTTCTCGAGGCACGCGCGATGGAGGATGGCGTTACCTTTGTCGACGACGTCGATTACAAGAAAGTCGTTCAGCTGACCCGTCAGGCTGCCGAACGCCATCATTGGAAGGCGATGCTGAACCTGGCCAGTCTGTACCTCGAAAAACACGATCCATCGAATGGTGAAGACGCCGCGCTGATGCTGGTATCGCAGGCCATGGAACTAGGCGTGCCTGCCGCCTACGACCGGATGGGCATCTATTATCTCAACGGCACGGGCGTCAATGGCAATACCGACCGGGCCTATGCTTTTTTCCAGAAGGCGGCCGCGATGGGAAATCCGCAGGCAATGGCGTTTCTTGGCGAAAAAATAGACGCCGGGGCGGACGGACTGAAGCCGGGTTACTGGGGTAATATTCCGATCGCGATCAAGATGTTCGAGTGTGCGCTGGCCCAGGGATATGGTCCTGCAGCAGTAGAACTAAAACCCATGTATGAAGTACCCAGGTCACCGGATGGATCCGAAGCCGGCAGGGCGACTCCGGAAGTGCTCGACCGTGTGATGCGTGCATTGCACGAGGGTGTGAAAGGCGGGTGCGAATACTGTTCGAGCAGATTGTGGATCGAGTTCGACCATCCAGACGCAAAGGAAATGTTCGTTCCTTTTATCGACAAGGCTCGGGCGAAACGTTACTCTATGCTTAGCGACGCACTCAGCTTCAACCCCGATCGCCGCTTCCCCAACCTCGACAAGATCCTTCCCTTGCCGCCGGCCCCACTCCCCCCCTGGGACGGCACGCGCGACAGCCTGCTCGCGGCGGCCATGGCCGTGGTGCCGGTCCCCGATACCCCTCCAGCCACCGACGCAATGCTCCGGAAGGGCCGCTTCTTCCTCGACAGCGCCTATGCATTCCGGCCTATGGCGGAAACGACCGAAGCGGTGCACGCGCCCTTCGCCAGCTACTGGCAACCGACGGCGCCGCACGCAGCCGCCGACGTGCGTACTTTCCTGGCCACCATCCCGCCCGGTCTCTATGGCAAGGGCGAGTCATTTGACCAGCCACGCTACCCCAGCGGTGCGGGGACGAAAGTGATTCCCGGCGTTGTCTGGCAGCGCGTGCTCACCGTGCGCAACAACGGCGGGATGGTCGAACCGCGCACGGCCGCGAGGCTGTCGCGGCAGGTAGCGCGCCCGACGCCGGACATCGAGTGCAGTTCAAACAAATCGTGCCCACTCACGGGCACCTGGCAGCCTTGGGTGCGGCCCGGCCACCCGCTCGAGCAAGC
>JBBQLF010000721.1:0-2260 GCA_038327695.1 Bryobacterales bacterium | reverse complement strand
GGTGGTCCGGGGTCGCTCATCGGATTCGACTTCGCACGCACCTTCAATCCGCTGCGCAGCCTTGGTTCGGCGAACGGTGTCGTCAATGTGTGCTGATAGCCGCCCATGCGCAGGTTCTGCGGATTCGGCGCCGGGTCCGGTGCGTCTCCCGGATAGACGTCAATCAGTTTTACTACCCAGTCGGAATCCGTGCCGGATGTCGAGGCGAATAGCTTCGCCAGCAACGGCCCGCCCACGGTCACAGGTTCTTCCAGCGGCTCGGTCTGAAACGTCAGCACATCCGGCCGCGTGGCAGCATGACGCTGGTCGTCCACCATGTAGACCTGCGGCACGCCGCTGGCGATGAAGCTGGTGAACGGTACCGGCTTGGCCGGGTCGCTGACGTAAGTGTCGAAACCCTCGGCCTCGGCGGGCGGGGCAAATGCGAGCTTCCCGCCCGCCTGGAAGTACAGCGTCTTCTTCTCGCCCTCCTTGGGCGGCCACGTCTCAAACGTGCGCCACTCATTGGTCCCCGTCTCAAACATCCACGCCGCGGGCGGCTTCCACTCACCCTTGCCCTTCAGCAGCGCCTGGAAGAACGGAAACTGGATCTTGCCGCGGAAGAACTCGCCCGTCTTGACGTCGAATTTCACCGGCCCCAGCGACGAGCCCTCCCCGCGATTCCAGCCGCCGTGTGTCCAAGGCCCCATCACCACCGTCACCGGCGCCTTCGGCCCGCTGGTGCTGGCGGCTCGGAACAGCCGCAGCGGCCCTTGCAGATCCTCGGCGTCAAACCAACCGCCGACAATCAGCAGCGCCGGCGTCGTCTGGCCGATATGCGGCTCCAGGCTGCGCGCGCGCCAGAACTCGTCATACGCGGTGTGCTTCGAGTTGGCGCTCCAGTAAGGGTTCTGGCTCTTGAAGTACTTCTCGTCGGCGTTGGCCAGCGGGCCGAGCTTCAGATAGAACTCATAGTGGTTCGGCGTGCCGAACTCAAAGCCGGCGCCACGTTCCCGGTCCGGCCGCTGCGGCTCCTTGTGCTCGTTGAAGAACCGGTAGAAGCCGAAGTTCGCCGCCAACATAAACGCGCCGTTGTGGAACGCATCATCACCCCGGAACAGATCGATCATTGGTGCTTGCGGCGACACCGCCACCAGCGCCGGGTGCGCGCCGGGAATCGAAGCCGCCGCGTAGAAACCCGGGTACGACGTGCCCACGATGCCGGCCTTTCCGTTGTTGTGCGGCACGTTTTTGACCAGCCACTCCACCGTGTCGTAGGTATCCGTGCTCTCGCTCACCGCGCCGCCGTGCGGCGTCATCTCGCTGAACTGGCCCTCGCTCTCGTAACGCCCGCGCACGTCCTGGCAGACGAAGATGTAGCCCTCTTTGGCGTACTGCTCACCCTGCCCCAAATTCGCCCGGTAGTTCTCGATGCCATACGGCCCGCAGCTATACGGCGTCCGCTGCATCAGGAACGGATACGTCTTCGAATGGTCCTTCGGCGCATAGACAGAGGTGAACAGCCGTTTGCCGTCCCGCATCGGCACGCGGAATTCGAACTTGGTGTAGTTCGCCAGAACGTAATCAAGGCCCTGCGCCGTCAACGCGGAGGAGAGCAGTACGAGGGCAGTAACAAGCTTCATCTCTTTCCAGTCTACCCGCCGGAAACCCAACTCCTCGCGCCGGCGTCTCAATAACTGAAGAGAGACAATGAGCCTCGGGCGCTGTTCACTCGGCGGCGTCCTCCTCCTTCCTCCAATGGCGGCTGCTCCTCAAGTTTCGGCAGCCGCCTCTTCTTTTCCATGAGCGAAGATACACTGGTGGTCGGCCCACCATGCAGACCATCATTGAGCCCTTCCGCATCAAGAGCGTCGAACCGCTCCGCAAGACCACGCCCGGCGAGCGCGCCGCCCTGCTTGAAAGAGCGGGCTACAATCTTTTCCTGATCGACGCCGACAACATCCTGATCGATCTCCTCACGGACTCCGGCACCTCCGCCATGTCCACCGAACAGTGGGCCGCCATGATGCGCGGCGACGAAAGCTACGCCGGCAGCCGCAGCTACTTCCGCCTGAAGTCGGCGGTCGAGGATCTCACCGGCTTCCGCCACGTCATCCCCACTCACCAGGGCCGCGCCGCCGAGCGCATCCTGTTCACTTGCCTCTGCAAGCCCGGTCACGTCGTTCCCAACAACACCCACTTCGACACCACCCGCGCCAACGTGGAGTTCACCGGAGCCAAGGCGCTGGACCTGCCACTGGCCGAAAGCGCAGACACCCAA
>JBBQLF010000720.1:0-2280 GCA_038327695.1 Bryobacterales bacterium | reverse complement strand
TTCACCGCCACGCTGCGGCTCAAAGCCGGCGCCGCCCCTGGCACACGTTCCGCGTTTCGCATCCTGCCGCAGTCCACCTTCCTCGACGCCAATGGCGCCGATTGGATCATCACCGAAAACGCGCCGGGTTCATTGACGGTGGAAAGCGGCCTGTCCATTGCAAACGTGACGCCGGGCGCCGGTAACGTGCGCGCCGGATCGCCCATCCGCATTCTCGGCACCGGCTTCCGGCGGTGGAGCACGGTGGAGATCTACGACGCCCCGGCGATGACCGTCACCTATGTCTCCCCCGAAGAGCTGGTGGTCCGGCTGGCCGAGGACTTCCAAATCGACCAGCGCAAGGTGGAGGTGGTCAATCCGGATCTCACCGAACGGGCGTTCTTCCCGCACGTGCGAGGCACCGAAGCCACCGGCAGTTCCTATGACCAGTTGAGCGGTACCATGCCGATGTTCTCGCACAAGACTTGGCAGCAGGCGAGCCTGGAACTCCCCGGGACTCTCAGTGCGGACGGCAACTTCGCGGGCATTGCCTTGCAGAACCCGGGCCTGGAGCCGCTGGTAGTGCGGCTGGCACTCGGCGGCATGGCCACGTCTGTCACCTTGCTGCCGGCCGGAAAACTGGTTCGGAGCCTGGATGAACTGTTCCCCTCGCTCAAACCCGCGCCCGGCATGACTCTGCGGCTGGAAGCGAGCGCGCCCGTGCAGATCCTGGCCTTGGAAGCGCATCCCACCAGCGCTACCGTTCTGCCGCTGCCTGTCGGCGGCGAGTGAACAGCAGGCCCACGCAGATCAGCCCCACCGCCGCCAGACCCAATAATTGCGCCCACGAAACCGTCTCGCCAACCGCCGCCTGGCCGTTGCCCGTCAGCACGAAGGCAGCCCAATCATCGTCCGGTAACCCGCGCCGCAGCATCTCAAGCTTGGCGGAACGGACCGCCGCCGCCTTGGCCCGCCCACGGCTCAACTCCCGGTAGAACAACTGCGTGAACATCAGGGCGGCCTCATCCCGCACCGGCCAGAGTGTGCCAATGGTGGCGTCGGCGCCCGCATCCAGGAATGCGCGGCTCAGGCTCATCGGCGCATCGCCGCGCGCCTGGGCGCCGGAGGCCGTCTCGCAGGCCGACAGCGTCACCAGTTCCACACCCCGCAGATTCAGCTCCGCCACCTCACGCAAGTACAGGTACTCCGGCCCGGCGAAGAGAATGCGAGAACGCGCCGGGTTCTCATAGTCCGCCGAAGCGTGCGTCGCCAGGTGCAGGATGGAGTATCCTCGAGCCGAGCGGAGCGCCTGCTTGCGGGCCGCCCCCCGCTCCAGCAAACGCGCGCGCCCGTCCAGATACTGGGCCGCCGCCGCCAACTCCTGGCTCGCCCGCGGCAGCCTCGCCCAACGCTCGTCGCCCGGCAGCAGCGCGCCGGTCTCCGGATCGCCGATGCCCAATAGCTGCGTCTGCCACGGCCACCGCCAGCCCGCCGCCTGCGCCCGCCCTGCCACCAGCGCTCCCACGGACGGCAGCAGCCATACCTCATGCTGCTCGATCACCCGCCCGCCGCCGGCCTCACGCAGCGCGTCGAACGCCACGCCCGCCAGCGCCCCGTCCGGCACAATAATCCACCGCCGCGCTTTCGGCGCCGAAGCCAGCCACCCGCTCTCCGGCTGGCCGCGCCGGTCCCACCGCAGCGCCGCCTCACCCGAACCAGTCCGCGAAAACCACCGCAGGCGGCCCTCCCGCCGGCCGGCCCAGAACACCAGCAGAGCCGCCTCCTCCGGCAGCTTCCGGCGAATCTCAGCCAGATGCACCGCACCTTGGCCGCGCGAGCGCTCCAGCCAGCTCAGCCACGCCTCGTCGCCCACCGCCCGCTCCATCAACGCGTCGTAGACATCGCGCTTGCCGGCCAGGAAGCCGCTCCGCAACGTGGACTGTCCCAGCTTGGCCCGGCTCGCCTCAATCAACACGGCCGCCTGCTCCAGCAGCGGCTGCTCGTCGCGAACCCGGCCCAGCCCGTACAGCGCCTTCCACTCCTCTTCCCCCGCCTTCAATGCCCGGGCGAGCGACAGGGCAATCACCCACTCCGCCTCCGCCTGCGCGGGCCGCCCGTTCCGGAAGTGAGTCTCACCCAAATACAGCCGCGCCTGGAGGGCCTCCCGCCGGTTACCTGCCCCAATCGCCATCGTGAGCACCTTGGCAAAGCCCGCCCCGGCCGCCCCATAAGCGTCGAAATCGAGCGCCTGCGCGATGGCGATGTTCTTGGCCGCGCCCATCTCCCCGTCCCGGTCCTTCT
>JBBQLF010000719.1:0-2288 GCA_038327695.1 Bryobacterales bacterium | reverse complement strand
CAACAATCCCACTGGCCGCCTCTGGCCTCGCGATGAGATCATCCGCTTCCTCGATCAAGTTCCCGCCGGCATGCTCACCATTGTCGATGAGGCCTATCTCGACTACGCCGGCGCCGCCGAATCGTTGGAGTCAGAAGCCGCCCGCCGGCCCAACCTGATCGTCATCAAGTCCATGTCCAAGGTCTACGCGCTCAGCGGCGCACGCGCCGCCTATCTGGTCACCAATGCCTCCAGGACGGCCCAACTCCGTCCCTGGCTTCCACCCTGGCCGGTTGGGCTCCTGGCCCAGGCAGCCGCCATGGAGGCCCTGCGCGACCCGTCCTGGTATGAGGCAAAGTACGCCGAGACCCATCGATTGCGCGGCCAATTCCAACTCCGGCTCGCCCCCTTCCGGCCAGTTCCCTCCGAAGTCAACTTCTTCCTCATCACCCCGCCGGAGCCCGCCGCCTTGGCTGCGGCCTTGCGGGAGCAACAGATCTTCGTGCGTGAGTTCCCGTCAGGTCCTCTGGCCGGCCGCTACCTCCGCCTCACCGTCAAGGATGCCGGGCAGAACGAACGCATGGCGGCCGCCATTGTTGCGCTGCAATGAGCTACTCATTCCGCGTTGCGGAAACCGCTGAGGATCTCCAGCAGATCCGCCGCCTGAACCACATGGTCTTCTCCCAGGAACTTGGCCAGCACGCCGTTCATGCCGATGGCCGCCTGATCGATCCTTTCGAAGCCCGCAGCCGGCATTTCCTGGCGCTCCATCATGACGTCGTCTGCGGCATGGTGTGTGTGCACGACGATGCGCCCTGGTCGGTGACCAAACGCCTCTCTGCGCCCGCCATTGTCGACACCCTGCCGCAACCACTGCTGGAGGTCCGGCTTCTGGCGGTCGCGCCCGAGCATCGCAATCGTCCGGTGCTGGCCGGCCTGCTCGCTGGCGTCTTCGAGTTCGCCCTGGAGCGCGGCTTCCGCTCACTTCTCATCTCCGGCGTCACCGAACAGGTCAAGATGTATCGCCGCCTGGGCTTCGTCGCCATCGGCCCCGCCGTGGCCGAAGGCCGCGCCCGCTTCTACCCGATGGCGCTCGATCTCCAGGCCGTACCGGCACACATCCTGGAGTCCTGGCGCCGCTATCAGCGCCGGACTTCCTGATCCTTGTACTGCAGCTGATACAGCTTGTAGTAAATCCCGCGCGCCGCCAGCAATTCCTGGTGGCTGCCCGTCTCGCGGAGCTTGCCCTTGTGCAGCACCAGAATCCGGTCCGCCCGCTGGATGGTGGACAACCGGTGCGCGATGATGATCGACGTGCGCCCCTCCACCATGCGGTTCAGCGCATCCCTCACTTTGATCTCGGTCTCCGTGTCCACGCTCGATGTCGCTTCGTCCAGCACCAGATAACGGGGATTGTGCGCCAGGGCCCGCGCAAAGCCGATCAACTGTTTCTGCCCGGTGGAAAGTCCGTTGCCCCGCTCCCGCACGGGGTGTTCGAAGCGTAGCGGCAGGTCGTTGATGAAATCGGCCAGGTTCACCTGCGTCGCCGCCTCGTCCACCGCTTCCGCCGTGATGTGCGCCGTCCCCAGACGGATGTTGCCGCCGATGGTTCCGGTGAACAAGTGCGGGTCCTGCAAAACCACGCCGAAATGCCGCCTCAGATCCAGCGGATCGAACTCCCGAAGGTCCACGCCGCCGATGCGGATGGCGCCCTTTTGAATGTCGTAGAAGCGCATCAGCAGATTCGTGATCGTCGTCTTGCCGGCGCCGGTATGGCCCACCACCGCCACGATCTCACCCGGTGCGATGGTGAAGCTGACATCCCGCAGCACCCAGTCCTCGTCTTTGTATGCGAACCAGACTTGATCGAACTCAATCGCCGCCGGCCGGGCCGGAAACGGCGTGGGCTCGGCCGGAGCCACCACCAGCGCCGGCTCATCCAGAAGCCCAAAGATGCGCTCGGCGGCGGCCAACGCAGTTTGCAGCACGTTGTACTTCTCGCTCAGGTCCTGGATCGGCCGGAAGATTCTCATCCCGTACTGGAAGAACGCCACCATGATGCCCAGGGTGAGCACGCCGCCGCGGACCTGAAATCCGCCGTACGCCAGAAGCGAGGCCAGCGCCAGCATGGACAGAAACTCCACCGCCGGATAGAACCAGCCGTAGGCGGTGATGGCGCCTCGATAGGCATCCTTGTGCTGCCGGTTCACCTTCTCAAAGTCCTCGCCGGCCCGCTGCTCCCGATTGAATAGCTGCAGCACGGTGACGCCTGCCACATGCTCCTGCAGGAAGGAATTGATGCGAGCCAC
>JBBQLF010000718.1:0-2292 GCA_038327695.1 Bryobacterales bacterium | reverse complement strand
CCGACTTCGCACAAGGTGTTCGGCGAGGCGATGGCGATCCTGGCCGGGGATGCGCTGCTGACCTATGCGTTTGAGGTGTTGGGGCGGGTGGGCAATGCACGGCTGGTGGAAGAGCTGGCGCGAGCGTCCGGGACCGTGCGCGGCATGATCGCCGGGCAGGTGCACGACATTGAGGGCGAGAAGCAGACGCCGACGGCGGAGTTGCTGGACCGGATCCATCGGGCCAAGACCGGAGCGCTGCTGAAATGCTCGCTGCGCCTGGGTGCGATTCACGCCGGCGCCACGGAGAGTCAGCTTGAAGCGATCTCACTGTACGGCGAGCACATCGGGCTGGCGTTCCAGATCGTCGATGACATTCTCGATGTGACGCAAACCAGCGAACAGCTGGGCAAGACGGCGGGCAAGGATGCCGAGCAGAACAAGATCACGTTTCCGGCCGTATATGGGCTGGCGCAGTCAAACGCGATGGCGGAGGAGCAACGGGTATTGTCTCACCAGGCGCTGGCGGTGTTCGGTGAATCGGCGCGGAGGCTGCATGAACTGGCTGATCTGGTGGTGGACCGGCGGTCATGAAGCAGGCCCGGCAGCGCGCGGATCAACTTCTCTGTGAGCGCGGGCTGGCGGAGTCTCTGGATCGTGCGCGGGCGCTGGTCATGGCGGGTTCGGTGTTGGTGGACGGCCAGCGTGTGGACAAGGCCGGCGCCATGGTGGCGGTGGATTCGGCGGTTGAAGTGGCGGAGCGCATGCCGTGGGTGGGCCGGGGCGCCTACAAACTACTAGGTGCGCTGGATCATTGGCCGATTGAGGTGGCGGGGCGGGTGTGCCTGGATGTGGGCTCGTCTACGGGCGGGTTTACGGAGGTGCTGTTGAGCCGGGGCGCGGCGCGGGTGCACTCAGTGGACGTGGGCGTGGGGCAGTTGGACTGGAAGCTGCGGAACGACACGCGGGTGGTGGTGCACGAGGGGTTGAACGCGCGGTATCTGGAAGCGTCGCACATTGGGGAGTCCGTGCAGTTGATGGTGTGCGACGTAAGCTTCATTTCAGTTACACTCATCCTTCCGGCCGTGGCGCCGTTGCTCGCTGAGCCGCGGGAGTTCATTGTGCTGGTGAAACCGCAATTTGAAGTGGCCCGCGGTGACGTTGGCCGGGGCGGAATTATCCGGGACCCGGCTCTGCATGAGTGGGCGGTGGACCGGGCGCGGCACGCCGCGGAGATCCTCGGATTCCGCACGGACGTCATAGAGAGCCCGGTGCTTGGCGCCGAGGGCAACAAGGAGTTCCTGCTGTATGGAACCGATTCGCACAGTCGGGATCATTTCGAAGCCTGAGGTTAAGCAGGCGTTGCACCTGGTGCCGTCGCTGCTGGCGTGGCTGGAGGCGCGCGCGCTGGGCTACCGGATGGACGAGGCTACTGCCGGGTATGCGAACGCACCGCAGAAGGCGCTGACGCGGGATGAAGTGCCGGACGGCTGCCAGTTGGTGATCGTGCTGGGCGGGGACGGTACGTTGCTTTCGGCGGCGCGTTCCATCGCGGGCCGCGATATTCCGCTGTTTGCAGTGAACCTGGGCGGGCTCGGGTTTCTGACGGCGATTTCCACGGAAGAGCTTTTCCCTGAACTGGAGCGCGCGCTGCGCAATGAGCACCGCATCGCGAAGCGGCGCATGCTGGCTTGCGAGGTGCATCGAGGCGGGGAGGTGGTGGCCCATTACGAGGCGCTCAACGACGTGGTGATCACGAATGTGAACATCGCGCGCATGATCGACCTGGTGGTCAACGTGGACGCTCATTTCGTCTGCCGTTACAGGGCCGATGGCCTGATCATTTCCACTCCCACCGGTTCGACCGCGTATTCGCTGAGCGCCGGCGGACCGATTGTCTTCCCCAGTGTCGGCGCGCTCATCATGACGCCGATTTGCCCGCACACACTGACCAACCGGCCGGTGCTTGTATCGGACAGCAGCGTGATCCAGATACTGAATCTGGCCACGGAGAACAACGCCTATCTGACCATCGACGGGCAGGTGGGCGAACCGCTAAAGGAACAGGACCGGGTGATTTGCAGAAGCAGTGACAAATCGCTGGCGTTGATCCGGCCGCCGCGAATGCTGTTTTTCGACGTCCTGAGACAAAAACTAAAGTGGGGTGAGCGTTGAAAAAGCTCTCGTTGACCAGTTGGATCTTCATTGCGATGGCCGCCGGCATTCTGTTCGGCCATTTCTTTCCCGCAATTGGCACGCAGTTGACGCCGATTTCGAACATCTTCATCCGCATGATCAAGTCGATCATCGCGC
>JBBQLF010000717.1:0-2297 GCA_038327695.1 Bryobacterales bacterium | reverse complement strand
TACCGGCCCGACAAAGACGGCGGCGTCCCGGCCACCCGCAGTGTGCCACCCCGTTCGGTGGAGGTCTCACTCGCCGATGCCTTCGCTGCCGGCGGGCACGCCATCCTAGCGATACCGGCCGACTACCGCCAGGCGCTCGTCCAGGGCGACCCGCGGGCGCTGGCGGCCTGGAAGTCCCTGGCCGGAGTGGCGGCCTTCTTCCAGCAGCAGCGCGCCCTGGTGCGGCACCCGGCATACTCGCGCGTAGCCGTCATCGCCGGAGACCTGGAGCAATCCGGCGAGATCCTGAACCTGGCCTTCCGGCGCAATCTGGCGCCGGTCGTGTTGCCCTCCGCCCGTGTGCCCGCCCTCAGCCCGGCGCAGTTTGATGTGTTGGCGGCGGCCAATTGCCCGCTGGCCGCACCGCTGATCCGCAATCTCACCGCCTACGTCACCTCCGGCGGCACAGTGCTGGCCGCGCCTGCGCCGGAGGAGGAGAAGAACAAACCCTGGTGGACGGCGATTGGTGCCCGAAAAGTGGAGTCGGCCGAGGATCGCGACGTCTACACCCTCGGCCGGGGCAGGATCTACGGCTATCACGCCGCGATTCTGGACCCAGGCCCGTTCGCGCTCGATTTGAAAGACGCCGCCGCCGAGCGGACGCCGCGCGCCAGCGGCATCAGGAATCTGGATCTCCGCATCTGGTCCGCCGACTCCGTGTTGGGCGTGCTCCACCGCCTCGGCCCCACCCAACTCGGCCTGGTGCTGACCAGCTACGGCAACCCCATCAGCCACGATTTCCTGGCCAGCGTCCGCGGCCGCTACCGCGCGGCCAGCATCGTGGATTCCTCAGACGGGACGCAGCCCCTGGCGCTCATGCCGCGCTCTGGCCGCGTCGAATTCAATTTGAAGCAACTCGGCCGCACCGCTATCATCCTATTGGAAGAGCAACGCCCATGATCTCCACCCGTAGAGCCTTTCTCGCTTCCACCGCCGCGGCGGCTTCGGCCGCGCCCTTGCCCCAGACGCGCTTCTTCGGTCTGCACCCCTTCATCGACGCCCATCCCAAGGCCGTCTTCATCCGCCGGACCCAGGTCCCGCACAAGATGGACGCGGCCCGCAAGCTGGCGGAGGGTTTGAAACTCGGCCGTGAGATCTTCGTCCCCAGGGCCGAGTCCGGTATCCCCATCACGCACAAGATCGTCCTCAAACCCAACATCACCAGCGTCCGCAGCCGCCGTCCGGATGTGGAGAACTGGGGCACGGGCACGGACCCGGATTTCTACGAAGGCCTGATCCTGAGTCTGAAGGAGTTGGGCATCAAGAGCCTGCATTCGGCCGAGGCCAACATGTACTACGCCTGGCATTACCGCGGATTCATGGAGATCCACGAACGTCACGGCGTGCGCATGAACGAGTCCGAACAGCGCATGGACATCGGCCGGCCCAACCCCGATGTGAACTGGTCCACCGTGCCTGGCGCGGTCGTCTACAAGCGCATCCCCCACTACGCGCCGGTTGGCGATTCGGACTCCTGGCTGCTCAACATCGCCAAGTGGAAGGCCCACAGCATGTGCCTGACACAAACGGCGAAAAACGTCCAAGGCTTGGTGGTCCACCCCTACGTCCGCTTCTGCCCGGGCTGGAGCATGGTCACCGGTTGTCCGGACCACATGAAGGAAAACATCGCGCCCGGCGTGGAACGCCGCGTGCAAGCCTATTTCGACAATCACAAAGCCATTGGTTACCCGCGCTACGACGTCTCCCCAGCGCAGAAAGTGGCGCCGATCGCCCAGGAGATCTGGGCGCACAAAACGTGTGACCACCATAGTGTGCTGAAGACCGGGTTGGCGATGATTGAGGGCATCTACGGCCGCGACGGCGACGGTTTCAACATCGGCAATGACTACCTCACCAACCTCGTCATGTTCTCGCGCGACACCTTCCGCCTGGATCTGATCGGGCTCTGGCTGGGCGGGCACGAACCAGGCAACGTCAACCTCTACCGCATTGCGAAGGAGCGCGGTCTCTCCGATACCTTCAACCCATGGGACGTCCCCGTCTATGAATGGGTGGACGGACGGGCCGAACCGCGCAAGTTGACTGATTTTCCGCGAACGGAACTGCGCAGCCCCTATCTCACTAAGAGTGGTGAGGACAGCCTGCACCTGGTCAACGAGCCGTTTGACTACGACAAGATCCGCACCTAACCTTTTTTGGACTCGTCACGGAAGAACCGTGCCGGCACGGCACGCCTGCATGCTCACGCGCGCAACTCGGAATCTGGTACGGAGCACCGCGCGTAAGCAAGCGGTTGG
>JBBQLF010000716.1:0-2298 GCA_038327695.1 Bryobacterales bacterium | reverse complement strand
ATGGGGAGGTGCAGTCCGTGAGCGTCCAGTTCGGGCCGCAGAGCGGCAATGAGCGCCCGGCACTGGTCGTTGATCGGGCTCTTACCACCGAAGTGGTGGTAGTGTTCGGCCACCTCCTCCATCCGGGCGCGCGGCACGTTGCGGCCGCGGAGGACGTTTTCGAGGAACGGCATTACGTCTTCCGGCTTTTCGGGACCACCGAAACTCAACACCAGCAGCGCATCATAGGTGGGCATCGCCCTTTTAGGATGCTTCAGATGGCGGGGCCGGCGCACTGTCCTGTGCGACGTCCTGTGCGACAATGCGGGTTTCCTTATGAAGCGCAGAAACTTCCTCGCCCTGACGCCCGTCCTGTCGTCGTTCGCCCAGACGCGGCCCTCTCTGACGGAGCTGTATCGCGAGCCGGCGTCGCGGCTGATTGGCGCCGCACTGACAGACGAAGGCGGCTGGACGAAGATGCAGTACCTCTGCGATCGCATCGGCCACCGGCTGGCCGGGTCAAAAGCTCTGGAGCGCGCCGTGGCATGGAGCGCGGCGGAGATGAAGCGCGAGGGACTGAGCAATGTGGTGACGCCGCTGGTGAAGGTGCCGCACTGGGTCCGCGGCCAGGAGAGCCTGACGATGGTGGCGCCGCTGGAGTCGCCGGTGGCCATGCTGGGCCTTGGTGGCAGCGTGGCCACGCCCGCGGAAGGGATCACGGCCGAGGTGCTCTGCGTCTCGAGCTTCGAGGAACTGGAGGCCGCCGGGGCAGCCAAGGTGCGCGGGCGGATCGTGCTCTACGATGTGCCGTGGCAGGGCTATGGGCGCACGGTGGCGTATCGCGGCCAGGGCGCCATCCGGGCCGCCAGACTGGGCGCCGTGGCGGCGCTGGTGCGCAGCGTCACGCCGGTGAGTCTGCGCTCTCCGCACACCGGCATGATGTCCTATGCCGAGGGTACGCCCCGGATTCCGGCGGCGGCTGTTTCCGTGGAGGATTCGCAACGGATCCACCGGCTCATTGACAGCGGGGTGGCAGTGACGCTACGCCTGCGCATGGAGGCGAAGACACTGCCGGACGCGGATTCGGCCAACGTCATCGGCGAGATCCCGGGCCGCGAGAAGCCGGAGGAGATCGTCGTGATGGGCGGCCACAGCGATTCCTGGGACGTCGGTCAGGGCGCGCAGGATGACGGAGCCGGCTGCGTCGCCGCCTGGCAGGCGATCCTGCTGGCCCATCAGTTGGGGCTGCGGCCGCGCCGGACGTTGCGGGTGTGTCTATGGGTGAACGAGGAGAACGGCCTGCGCGGAGGAGCCGCCTATCGCGAGTGGGCGGGCGCCACCGTGAAGAACCATGTGGCCGCGGTGGAGATGGATGGCGGCTCGGAGAAACCCGCGGGCTTCGGCCTGAGCATTCAGGGCGCGTCGCCGGAAGTGCTGGCGCGCGCCATGGCGAGGATGCGCGAGATCGGCGCGCTGCTGAAAGGCATCGGCGCCGGCGAGATCACGGCCGGCGGCGGTGGCGCCGACATTGGCCCGATCATGCGCGATGGCGTGCCCGGCATTGGCCATCACACGGTCGGGCAGCGTTACTTCGAATGGCATCACACGGACGCCGATACGCTCGACAAAATCGACAAGCAGGACTTCCGGCTCAACACCGCCGCCATGGCCGTGCTGGGCTTTGTGCTGGCCGACATGCCGGAACGGCTGGCCGATTAGCGATAAGATGGAAGCCTCATGCTGAACCAGACCCTTTTCCTGAGTATGGCCTTGCTGGCCGCCCCGCTCTTTGCCGCCGATGAGTCATCTAAAGCGGTGGAAGCCGCCGAGCGCGGCTGGGCCGCCGGCGTTTCGCAGAACGACTTCGCCCTGCTCGAAAAAGTGCTGGCGCCCGGCCTCAGCTACACGCATTCCAACGGCGCCGTGGACACCAAGGCCACCTACGTGGAGAAACTCAAGTCCGGTAAGTCCAAGTATGTCAGCGTGGACTACAGCGACCTCAAGGTCCAGGTGCTTTCCAAGGACACCGCCATCACCATCTGCCGGGGGAAGGTCGTGACGATGGCCGAGGGCAAGCTGAATCCCATGCAGATGTCGTTCCTGCACGTCTTCAAGAAGACCGGCAAGCAGTGGCAACTGGTGGCGCACCAGTCCGCGCGCCTCGCCAACTAAGCTTTACTCGTCCCGCAGGGCTTGACTCGTCCCGCAGGGCTTTACTCGTCCCGCAGGGCTTTACTCGTCCCGCAGGGCTTTACTCGTCCCGCAGGGCTTTACTCGTCCCGCAGGGCTTGACTCGTCCCGCAGGGCTTTACTCGTCCC
>JBBQLF010000715.1:0-2299 GCA_038327695.1 Bryobacterales bacterium | reverse complement strand
GCCGAACCCGGGAGGAGTGGAACCTCGGCGTCGGCTGGGACCACGCCCTGGACCACCTCGCCGCCCGCATTCCGTTGCCCGAAGTCCACATGTTCGCCGCCGCCGTGAAGCTGCAGAACAAAGTCGGTGGCCGCCTGAACGATGTGCTGGCCCGCCTCAGTGAGACCATGCGAGACAACGCCACGCTGGAATCCGAGGTGCGGGTCATCGCCTCCCACAGCATGCTCACCGGCATAGTGCTGACCGTCTTGCCTTGGATCATCGGCCTGTTGATGTTCATCCTGAGTCCGGAATACATGGGCGTCATGCTGCGCCGTGCCGAAGGGCGCGCCATGCTGGGTGGCGTCCTGCTGGCCAACATCGCCGCGCACTTCGTGATTCGCAAAGTGGCCCAGGTCAAGTTGTGAGGCTACGATGACCGAAGCCCTGCTCGTCCTCTGTTTCTTCCTCTTTGTACTGGCCGCCGTCGGCGCCACCCTCCTGGTCTTCCGCTGGCGCGCTGCCAGCCGTTCCGGTCACGGCGGCGTGGAGTTCGCCGCCCCCAGGCCGACAGGCGTTTGGGCCGGCCTGTTGCAGTCCATGTTCGTGATTGGCGAGTTGGCGCCCGGCCCCAGACAGCGGCGGGATCCCGTGCGCACGCGGCTCGTCGCCGCCGGTTACCGTTCGCCCGCCGCGCCGGCCGTCTATGATGGCGTCAAGGTCGCCTCGCTTCTGGCGCTCTCCCTCATCCTGGGTTGGATCGGGCTGCTGGATCATGAGAGCCCGGCCATGGCTGTCGTCCTCGCTCTCTGCGGAGCCGGCTTCGGCTACCTGCTGCCGGATCGGGTGTTGGGTGCCCGTGTGCGCCGGCGTGCTGTCCTGATCGAGCGCGCCTTGCCCAACGCCTTGGATCTCATCGTGCTCAGCGTGGAGGCGGGCCAGTCCCTGGACAGCGCTTTGACCGATACCAGCCGCCAGCTACGGACCCTCTATCCTGAGCTGTCCAGCGAATTCGCGCAGGTGCAGATGGAGCTGCGCGCCGGCCGGACCCGAGCTGAAGTCCTGTACTCCATGGGGCAGCGCACCAGCTCTAATGAGCTGAAGAAGCTAGCCACCATTCTCATCGATAGTGACCGCTTCGGCACCAGCCTCGGTCCCGCCCTGCGCACCCACTCCCGCTATCTCCGCACCCGCCGCCGCCAGGGTGCGCAGGAGACGGCCCGGAAGTTGAGTGTCAAACTCATCTTCCCGGTCTTCTTCCTGATCATGCCGGCCATCTTCGTCATCACGCTGGGCCCCGCCGTCCTGACCTTCTACGAAGCCCTCGCGCCCTCGCTCGGCATGTAGCCTGGCCGGTGCGCCCTGCCTAACAACTCCACTCCGAATGCGCCTCGATCCGCACCGCACTGGTGGGCTTCACCACTCGCCCCTGCACCACCACCTCCGTCAACGCCAGCCAGCCCTCCTCCACATGGATCGTCAGCTTGCCGCCCACGCTGAACCAGCCCCAGCCGGAGGCGGTGGACCAGCCCCAGCCGGAGGCGGTGGACCAGAATGTCCGGAACAGCGCCAGCCGCCGCCGCGGCTTCACTGCCAGCCGTTGCGCCGCCGCATCGTAGGAGAAGCCGCTTAAGGCCAGAATGCCGCTCCACGCCGCCATGGCGCGGGCGTAGTGGTGCCCGCATTCGGCCTCATTCCACGGGTTCCGGCGCTGGCCGTCGTAGCGCCGCCGGATGCTCTCGATGCACTCGATACCCTGCGCCACCATGCCGCCGTAAATCATCTGCGCCGCGGCCGTGTACTCAATGCCGGTGAACACCTCGGCGTAATACGGGAACGGAATGCGCGGCCGCGTGCCCTGGCCGTCATCGCAGATCACCAGCGCCGCCTCGTCGTTGAGCGGGAAGATGCGCTGCACGCTCTCGTGCCGGCCCATGTCGCGCTTGTAGTTGTAACGGTAAATCGAGGCCTGCGCCTTGCCTATATTGGCCTCGCTCACCAGCGGCCCCAGCCCGCACGCCTCCGCCTGGTATTGGCCGATCAGTTGATCCAGCAGGCAGCCGTCGCCCACCTGGTACTCGGGCTGCTCAGTGACATCGGAGCCCATATCGTGTAGCGCGCCCGGTTCTTTGGACACAACTTTGTTCACGCTGCAATCTCCTGCAAGTACTCCCGCCTAGCTTGGGCCGGCGAGCGGTACCCCAGTTTCCCGATCAACCACTGCTGGTTGTACCTCTTGATGAATTCCGCCACCGCTGATCGCACTTCCTCGATGTTCCGAAATATCCTTCCATAGATGACTTGCTCTTTGAGGGTCCGG
>JBBQLF010000714.1:0-2306 GCA_038327695.1 Bryobacterales bacterium | reverse complement strand
GAATACTCCACCGATTCGCCGTACACGGTCGCGCGCGCCGCCAGCGCCAACCGCCGCCCCACCTCGCGTTTGTTCTTCGGATGGATGTTGTCCTGTTCCCCTAGATCGATCGCCGCCACCATCGCCGTGTTCGCCACAGCCAGTGCCCGTCGCTGCGCCTCTCGCACTACGGGCCAGTCGCTCTCGGCATCGGCGCCGAACGCGGCCAGTTGAACGAAGAGAAAGGGGAAGTTGCCCAACCCCCAGGCCCGCCGCCAGTCCTCGATCATGGTCCGGAACAACAGCCCGTAATGTGGAGCTCTCTGCGCCGCTGTATTGCTCTCACCCTGATACCAGATCACGCCGCGAATCGGGTACTGCGCCGCCGGTGCCACCATCCCGTTGAAGATCACCCCCGGCTTCCAAGGCCCTTCCGGTCCCACTGGCTTTACAGGGGCCGGCTCCGTAAACGGCACCCCAGCCGCCTTCGCCCGTGCCGACTCCGCTTCCCACCGCTTTGCCGCCTGCTGGTACCGCAGCAGTGCCTCCGGGTGGTCGCGCATCATTCTCGCCCATTCGCCCAGCGCCGGCATCAGCTCCGCGTGCGATGTCAGCGCTCCATAACTCGTCCAGCTATCGATCGGCGTTCCACCCCAGGCGATCTGGATGAGTCCGATCGGCACATCCAACTTCCCCTGTAGATTCCGTCCGAAGTGATAACCCACCGCCGAGAAGTCCGCCACGGTTTCCGGCCCACATTCCGCCCACGTCTTTCCATAGAGGTCAGCTAACGCATACTCCGATACACGGTGCATGGCCCGGTACAGCCGGATCCTGGGATGGCGCGACCCGGCCGTCTCAGCCTCCGGCGCACCCGCCCAGCGGATGGGCCATTCCATGTTCGACTGCCCGGCCGCCACCCAGACGTCGCCGGCCAGGATGTCCTTCAGCACGATCTCATTGGTCCCCTTCACGCGCATCTCAAAGGGGCCGCCCGCCGTTCCCGGCGCCATGTAGACGTGGAACCGCCCGAGATCGTCTGCCACCGCGGTTCCCGTCTCACCCCGGAAGTTCACAGACACCATTTCGCCGGGGTCGGCCGTGCCCCAGACATGCACCGCCACGTCTCGCTGGACCACCATGTGGTCCGCGACCAGGCTGGCCAGTTTCACTGCTGCCTGGGCAGACCAGCCGCAGGTGAAGAGCGTGAGTGCCAGCAAACTGGCCGGCCTTTTGCAGTTAATAAGCGCCATGTCCCAACAACACCACCCTAATCGTCTTCAGCAACACCAGCAAGTCCATCCCCAGGGTGCGCTCCTGCAGGTACCGGCGGTCCGCCTCAATCCGCGTGCCGTAGCTGTTATCAGTGCGGCCCGAGGCCTGCCATAAGCCGGTCAGCCCGGGCTTCACCTGCAGGTAGAGGTCGAACAACTCACCGTACTTCGGGATCTCGTCCACCACTATCGGCCTTGGCCCCACCATGCTCATCTTGCCCCCAAGGACGCTGAGCAACTGCGGCAGTTCGTCCAGGCTCATCCTTCTCAGCCACCGGCCCACCCGCGTCACGCGAGGGTCGTTCCTCAGCTTGTGCGTTTCGTCCCACTCAGACCGCAGATCCGGATGCGCGCTCAGGTGCTTCTCCAGCACTGCGTCGGCATCCCGCACCATGGTGCGGAACTTGAACAGGCGGAACGGCCGGTTCCCCTTGCCGATCCGGGTATGCGCGAAGAACACCGGTCCCCGGCTGTCCAGAACAATCGCCAGCGCGCTCAGAACAGCGAAGGGAATCGCCGGCAACAGCAAAACACAGGCCACGGCTACATCCAGGATCCGCTTGAGCAGAAGTGCGCCAGGGTCTCGCAGTCCCGCGCTCAACTGCCCGGCAACAGGCGCTGCTCCGGGAGGGCAACCGGGATTGGTCGTACGGGGATCCATTTTAGGCAGGTGGCCGCAATCTGGTGGCCCTGCTCTGTACCGTAGCATAGACCATCAGTGTCAGATCGGCCATGACTTCAAACCGGAAACTGCGCTCGTAGGCCGCCCTGGCCGCCCCGCCCATCGACTGCCTGAGCGGCGCCGATTCCACTAGCCTGCCAAGGGCCGAGGCCAGCGCCTGCGCGTTCCCGGGCGCGACGAGCAACCCGGTCACTCCGTCGGCCACCGCCTCGCCGACGCCCCCCACGTTGGTCGCCACCACCGGCAAGCCGGCACGCAGGGCTTCCAGAATGCTCCTTGGAAAGGCCTCCGAGCGCGACGACAGCACGAACAACTGGGCCTGAGCCAGCACTCCGGACGGATCCGCCAGGTAGCCGTGGAATTGCACCCTC
>JBBQLF010000713.1:0-2308 GCA_038327695.1 Bryobacterales bacterium | reverse complement strand
CGCGCTCTTTTCGCCGCGGCCCCGCAGTTGGTCGCCCGGCTTCACGTCGGCCAGAATGCTGATCCTGGCGTCGGCAAAGCGCACCGAATCGGGCGAGTAGCGCCGAAAGACCGTCTTGTCGGCGACGCTGACGGTGGAGATGATCTCCCCCTGCAACGAGCGTGATCGCAGCGTGATTTCGTTGCCCTTCACGGCCGTCACCACGCCGGACAGACCACGTTTCTGCCAGTCCAGCTTGTCCGCCTCCTTCGCCTTGGCGATCTCGTTGGCCGCCATCACGACGATGCGCCGCGCGTCACCGGAACCCGCGATGAAGCTCACCAGCACGCGGTCACCCATGGCGAGGTCCGTCACCTGGATGGGCGCCGCTTTCTTCAAGTCCTTCTCGCCCGGCGCAACCCGCTGCACCTGTGTTTCCGCGCCGCAGCGGATCAGCACCGCGTCGCCTTCGTCGGGTTTCACCTGGACCTCCACCGTATCGGCCTTGAAGCCGGTGATGGTGCCGATCACAGGCTTCAAGGTGGCCGTTTGCGCGGCCAAGAAGAGGAGGCCGGAGCACAGAATAGCGATTGCGGGCTTGCGTGTCATCACTACACAAGACGAGAACCGGCGCGGAAAGGAGACGCGCCGGCACGCTAAGAAATGTAAAGCCGCCCAAGTTTGCGCCCGCAGCCGCAACCCGCGCTACACTCTACCAATGTCCTCCACTCAGCCCGGCCCGCCCGTGAACCGCGTCCGTTATGCGGCCGCCGCCATCTTCATGCAGGTTCTGCTGGGGGTCATTTACTCCTGGTCCATCTTCCGCGGGCCACTGGCCGACCTGCATGGCTGGTCCAAGGCCGAAACCATCGCACCGTACCGCTACTCCATGCTGGCGTTCGCCGCCGGCATGATTGTGGCGGGCTTCTGGCAGGATCGCAAGGGGCCGCGCCTGGTGGCGTCGGTGGGCGGCTTCCTGCTGGGCACCGGATGCCTGCTGGCCGCCTGGTTCGGCCATACCGTGAACGGCCTGATCCTGGCCTACGGCGTGGTGGCGGGAGTGGGCGTGGGGTTCGCCTACGTGACGCCCATTGCCACGTGCATCAAGTGGTTCCCGGACCGGCGCGGCATGATCGTAGGTCTGGCTGTGATGGGCTTTGGCGTGGGGCCGCTGCTGTTCGGGCCGCTGCTGGAGTTCCTGATCGGCAAAGACCCGGCGCAGCTGGCGGTGACCATTCCGCGTACGTTTCTGATCCTGGCCTGGATCTTCTATGTGGGCGTGATCGGCGCGGCGCAGTTCTACCGCGTACCGCCGGCCGGCTGGCGGCCCGCCGGCTGGACCCCGCCGGCGGGGCGTTCCGCGGCCGCCGAACTGACGCCCCGCCAGATGCTGAGCACCTGGCAGTTCTACGCGCTGTGGCTGTTGTATTTTCTGGGCACGTCCGTGGGTCTGACCGCCATCGGCGAGGCCACACCGTTGCTGAAGGAGATGGCGACGGCCAGCGCGTTGCTCTCGGCCGGCGCGGCGCTGGGCGTCATGAGCGTCTTTAATGGAGTGGGGCGGCTGGCGTGGGGCAGCGTCTCGGATCGCTTTGGGCGCAAGGCGGCGGTGCTGGCGATGTGCGTCACCTCCATTGCCGCGTGCCTCGGTTTTCTACGCTCGGCCTCGGGCTTTCCCATGTTACTGGCGGGCCTTTGTCTGGCTGCCTTCGCCTATGGCGGATACCTGGCGTTAATGCCTTCGTTCACTGCCGACTACTTCGGCCCGAAACACGTGGGGGCGAACTACGGCCTGCTGTTTTCCGCCTGGGGCCTCTGCGGATTCATCGTGCCGGGCTACTTCGCCAGCATTATGGACCATGCCCGCCTGGCCGGCGATCTGGCTGGCGGATATCGCGAGGTGTACTGGAAGCTGGCGCTGCTGGCCGCGGTGGGCGCAGCCGTCACGGCGTTGCTGCGGCCGTTGTCTCCGGCGAGCTCCGGGCGTTAGAACGGGCACAGCGGGAATCCCTCGGCTACGCCGCCGCCAGAGGCTGCGCCGACGGTGGCGTGGGCGCGGCCGTTGTCTCCGGCGAGCTCCGGGCGTTAGAACGGGTACAGCGAGAATCCCTCGCCCACGCCGCCGCCAGAGCCCGCGCCGACGCCAGAGGCTGCGCCGACGGTGGCGTGGGCGCAGCCTTGACGGCGTTGCTGCGGCCGTTGTCTCCGGCGAGCTCCGGGCGTTAGAACGGGTACAGTGGGAATCCCTCGCCCACGCCGCCGGCAGAGCCCGCGCCGACGGTGGCGTGGGCGAGGCCGTTGTCTCCGGCGAGCTCCGCGCGTTAGAACG
>JBBQLF010000712.1:0-2309 GCA_038327695.1 Bryobacterales bacterium | reverse complement strand
GCCGCGAGCGCGACATCCCCACCAAATGGGTGCTGGCCTCGATCGTCGCGCTCATTCTGCCTGTCACCGCCATCTACTACGGCTTCACCGGCAGCTTCGCGCCCGCGCTGGCCACGGCCCTCATCATGGGCGGCGCGGCATTCCTTCTCTCGGCGGTGGGCGGATACCTGGTTGGGCTGGTGGGCAGTTCCAATCAGCCGCTGTCCGGCTTGACACTCTCCGCACTGATTCTCTCCGCGTTGCTGATGCAAGCGATGGGCGTAAAGGGCGCCGCCGGCGTGGCGGCCGTCCTGGGGGTGGCGGCCGTAGTGGCCGTGGCGGTCTCGGTATCCGGTTCGCTCATTCAGGACTTGAAGGCCGGCCACCTGCTGGGCGGCACGCCCTGGAAGATGCAGGCCGTGGAGATCCTGGCGGTGGTGCTGCTATCGCTGTTTCTGATGGGCCCGATCATTGCCCTGCACGAAGCCAATCTCGCCACCGGAGGAATCGGCGGCAGAGCGCTGCCCGCGCCGCAGGCGGGCCTGATGGCCCAGCTCGCCAAGGGTATCGTTAGCGGCGACATGGCTTGGGGTCTGTTGATGATCGGTGCGGCCTTCGGCGTGGCCCTGCTGCTGTGCGGGGCGAAGGCGATGATGTTGATCGCAGTGGGCATGTACCTGCCGTTCGACACCAGCTCCGCCATTTTTCTCGGCGGCCTGATCAAATGGATCGTTGAAAAACTACTCGTCCGCTACAACGAGCCGGCGCGCCAGCGAGCCGAGGAAACGGGCACGCTGCTAGCTTCCGGGCTTATCGCCGGCGAGGCCGTGGTGGGCATCCTGCTGGCAGTGCTGTTCCTCACCGGCGTATCGTCGCTGACCCACGTTGTGACCGGCGCCGGCCAGTTCAGCTGGTTCCCGGCAATGGGCGGCTGGCTGGCCCTGTGCGCGTTCGGAGCGCTCGTCTACGCCTTGGTGATGATCCCCTTGCGGAAAGCCCGTCAGTAGGCCTTGGCGTCCCTGGAAACGGGCTTCAACAACAGGTCGTGGAAGTCGAAACTGAAGTCCGTCAGAGTCGAAACCGCAGCCATCTTCACCTCCTCGATGGCCCCGTCCGCCTTCAGGGTAAAGGTCACATAGGCGTCGGCGAGCAGTGTGCGATTGTCCCAGCGGACGACGAACGTATCGTACTGCCAGTGCTCCAGCGTGCCCACAAGATCCGGCGAATGCGTGAAGCGCATCCGTAGCTTGCCTTCGCGCTCTTCCATCACCACATCGCCATACCAGGCATCGCGGTAGCGGCCGGCGTAGGCGGACTGCGGCAGTGCCGGACGGGATTGCGTGTTCCGCTTGGCGGCAGCGGCCTGAATGGTCCGCTCCGCGGCCTCATCGCGTCGCTTTTGCACCGTCTCCAGTGCGCTCACCCAGTCTGTCGCCGCGGCGCCACAGTAGTAGTCGAGCACGGTGTAGGTCACCGCGTTGAACGCGTTGCCGTTCTCGTGATTGGTGAGCACCACCACGCCCAGATTGAGCTCCGGGATCAGCGTCGTGCGCGTCACCATGCCGGCCAGCCCGCCGGTGTGCGATACCATCTTGCGGCCGCGGAATTCTGTGATGTTCCAGCCGAAGCCGTAGGCGGTGAAGTTCGTCTTCAGATCCGCCGTTTCCTTGGGCGGCTCGCGCGTGGGGAGCAGCATTTGAGGCGACCACATCTCGCGCGACGCGGCCTCGCTGAATAACCGGGCCTGCCCATTCTTGCCGTGGTTCAACTGCAGAATCATCCATTTCGCCATGTCCACGACGTTGGAGTTGAGCGAAGCCGCTGCGCCCCAGTTGTCGGCATTGCTGGCCGGCACTGCCTGCATCTTGCCGTCACCCTTGGCGTGGGGCCAAGCCACGTCCGCGCCGTCGGCAATGTCGCGGATGGATGTCTTCGTCGCGGTCATCCCCAACGGCTCCAGGATCCGTTCGCGAATGAAGGCGTCCCAACTCCTGCCGCTGACGGCGGCCACCACTTGCCCGGCGGCAACGAACATCAGGTTGTTGTAGGCGTACCGCGTCCGCAGGCTGGAGGCGGGCCTCACGAATCGCAGCCGCCGCAAAACCTCTTCGCGGGACAGGTCCGTGGGCGGGAAGTACATCAGGTCACCCGCACCCAGTCCAAGGCCGCTGCGGTGGG
Organism: Bryobacterales bacterium; assembly: GCA_038327695.1. Classification (GTDB taxonomy): domain Bacteria; phylum Acidobacteriota; class Terriglobia; order Bryobacterales; family Bryobacteraceae; genus Paludibaculum. The sequence continues at coordinate 152 of JBBQLF010000712.1, read as the reverse complement.
TGAGCAGATCGCGAATCGTCATCTCGCGCGTGACGTAGGGATCGTACATCTGAAAGGCCGGCAGATGCATCGTCACGGGGTCGTCCCACTTCAACTTGCCTTCATCCACCAGCATGGCCAACGCGGCGGCCGTGAACGCCTTGGTATTGGAA
>JBBQLF010000711.1:0-2322 GCA_038327695.1 Bryobacterales bacterium | reverse complement strand
GGATGGTTGGCAAGGCTACTCCGGCTTGGGCACGAAAGGCTACATCCACGAAGCGACCGTACTGAGAGGAAGGAAAGAGTCGGCCTCGGAACTACTCCCGCGCGTACACCGCGTCATCTCGCTTCTCAAGCGTTGGCTGATGGGGACCCATCAGGGCGCGGTTAGTGCGGACACGGCACCCAGTAGCTCTGCTGGTTCGATTCCAGCCAGGCGGCTTCGATGCGCGACGTGCCCTTCACCGTTGGCGTCGAGCAGAGCACGATTTTCCTGTTCCAGAAATTGGCGGTGCGGGTGACGGCAAGGTTCACCGGATCGCCCTTGCTGCCGGCGCTGGCCGGGCAGCGGTCCACTTCGTCCAGCAGGCAGTAGCGGACATACGCATGGCGAGAGCAGCCGGCGATTCGACGCGGACAGAGTGATGCTGCCGCCGGTGAACTTCTTGTGCAGGACGGTGTTGGTCGAATCGCGGCTGCGTGCCTCGGCGATCTTGCCGCGCAGGCCGGGGCAGTCCCGGATCATGGGTGCCAGGCGAGCCTTACTGAACGCTTCGGCATCGGCCCCACACGCAGCGAAGAGCCCGACGTTGTCTGGTAGGGCCGGCGCAATGGGTTTCAAGAACACTGTCGAAGTTCTGTATCTGGCTATCTTGCTGCAGTGGGAAAAGACGGCACCGCGCGACGGACAGCAGGGGCTGTTTCGCGCCAGCCCTGCCCGGAACAGGCGGATCGCCCGCATGGGATGTGTATTGGAGGTGATCGCGGCCGGCAATGAAGATGGCTTGTACGCGAGACTTGCAGATTTCACCCGCCGCGATGATGGCGAGTCCTATATATCGAAGGACCCCTCGTGGATGAAGGAGCCATACTGTCTCAACGAGCATTGGTTCTTCGACGGCTGCACCAGCCTGGTACAGAAACAGGCGATTCTGGAGCAGCTCAGATGGTTCGACATGTCATCCACGTTCATCGCCTGTGTGGATGACTTTGTGGTGGGAAACAGGTTACATAAATACATACCTAGTGGGGGCACCAGGACGACGGCGTGGCGGCAGTGCGGGCGGCTTGGGTGGCGGGCCGGCCGGTCAGGCGCGGAAGACGGGTTCCCGGCTGGAGATCTGCACCTTCAGTTGGGCGAGTTCGGTGGGGCGGAGGGGCGGCAAGGGCTGGGTGGCCAGTTCCAGGGCGAGGTCCCAGATGCGCTCGTCACCGGGCGGGACGGTGGCGGCGATGTCGTGGTTGAGGGCGAAACGGAGGGCGAGGCGAGCCAATTCGCGGTCGTCGATTGGCTGATACCAGCATTTGGGGTATTTGCGATCGCCGGCCTTCAGGGTCTCCGGCCATTTGCCGAAGGCGAGGGCCTTGAGGCCTAGGCGAGCCATGCCCTTGGCCTTTGCCTTGGCGAGGATCTGGGGTCCGAAGCCGCCGTGTTCCCAGGCGTTGACGTTGACCGGGAAGAGCACGCTATCGAGTTCCAGCGCGTCCATGAGGCGAAGGGCGGCGGGGGCGTGGTGGGCGGAGAAGCCGAGGTGGCGGGCCTTGCCTTCCTTTTTGGCTTTGAGAAAGGTTTCGGCGGCGCCGCCGGGGCCGAGGATGCGGTCTACGTCCTGCATGGAAGAGACGGCGTGGAACTGGTAGAGATCGACGTGGTCCGTGGAGAAGCGGCGGAGCGTCTGCTCGAGTTCGGCCGCGGCACCGGCGGCATCGCGCTTGCCGGTCTTCTCGGCGAGGAAGACGCGTTGGCGGTAGGGCTTGAGAGATTGGCCCAGCTTGATTTCGGCCTCTCCGTCAAAGTAGGAGGGGGCACAATCGTAGTAGTTGACGCCGCGGTCGAAGGCGGCGGCGACACGGCGGTCCGACAAGGACTGGTCCAGGCCGCACACGACGATGCCGCCGAAGGCGATGACGGACAGTTCAATTCCGTTCTTGTAGGGGCGCCTGGGCAATGGGGCGGAGGCGGCGTTTGCCGATGCCGAGGCGGTGAGGGCGGCGGCGGAACCCAGAAAATTGCGTCGATCCATGACAGACCTTCCTTTCCCGTTGCGCTTCCGGCAACGATTTCAGGGTAACAAAGATCGGCAGCAGGTGGCGGTGGTGGCGATGAGGCTGCGCTTGATGCCGCCGTGCACATTTCGCCCGGCGGACTGGATGGACCAAGGCCGTCACGAGGAGTTGCCGCGGCATCATCCTAAATCCGGCAGTTGCGACCGTCAGAATCCGCCATCTACGTGTAGCCGCAACTGGTTGCAGCAAAAACGGTTGTCACCCAGAAGATGATCTGCGCAGCAGTTGGAACTTGGTGGCGGCAAACGCCGAACTGGGTGCG
>JBBQLF010000710.1:0-2330 GCA_038327695.1 Bryobacterales bacterium | reverse complement strand
AGCAGTTCATCGATGGAGAGCTGGTGGTTGCCAGGCATGGAGCCGATCTCCTTCCGCACGCCCTCGCCTTCCACGGCGAACAGCGGCAGGATGAAATCGGACGGCTCCAGGTTGGTTTCGCGGACCAAACGGCGCATTGGTTCGGAAGACCGCAACCGGCGGGGGCGGTGGATAGGGAAGGGCATAGCCTGGTACAGATTCTACCGCAGCGCCGGCCGCCGCCAGCGGCGCCAGAGCGCCCAGGTGGCGTAAGCCAGGCAGAGGGCGATGATGGCGAACTTGCACCAGGCCACCCAATGGGTGGTTCGGACCAGTGAACCGCCGCTGTCCCCGTAGAGCGTGCGCAGCACGAGCGTGTTTTCTAAAGCGTCCGCCAAGCCGCCGGCCCAGATCAGCCAGCCCAGCGCGGCGCCGGCGCGCGGCGAGCCCATCCATACGCAGATCATGCTCAGCGCCAGACAGTAAAGGACGGCGTAGGGGTAGCCGAGGAGCGTCAACGTGGCGGCCCGCTCGTCGAGACCTCGCGGCACGTTCTGCACCTGCAAGGCGATGTTATCGTCCATCCGGATTCCCGCATGCTGCTGCCTCCAGGCGTCGATGATGGAGGTAGCGGTTGCGGAGTCCGGCGCCAGCTCCAGGCTGGCGATGCCGAACGGCGCGGCAGCGTTGTGCAACGGCCAGCCCATCCAGAGCATGGCCACACTGGCGGCCAGGGCGAGATAGATTGCGGTGCGCAGCAGCGCCGGGCGCCAGGCAACGGGAACGGCTTGGAAAGGGTGCGGCATCCTACGGATAATGAATGTAGCATGTCCAAACCGGAACGAATGGCCTGCCGCTACGTCATCCGCGGACGCGTGCAGGGTGTGGGCTACCGCTACTTTGCCCGGGACCGGGCTCTGGAGCTGGGTCTGACCGGCTGGGTTCGCAACCGCGACGACGGCACGGTGGAGGCGCTGGCCTGCGGGACGGCGGCGCAACTGGACGCTTTCTCAGGCTACCTCCATCAGGGACCGCGCTTTGGCGAGGTGCGCGGAGTCGAGCGGCAAGAGGCCGCTTTGCTACAATCAAAAGGGTTTTCCATCCGTTAGCGACCCCACCCAAACAGACTATGCTTGACCTGACGTCCTACATCCGTGAAGTCCCGGATTTTCCCAAACCGGGCATCAATTTCTACGACATCACCACGCTGCTCAAGGATCCGCTGGGCTGGCGCGCCACCATCGATGCCATGACGGCGCACTACCAGGGCGCCAAAATCGACGTGGTGGTGGGCGTGGAAGCGCGCGGGTTCTTCTTCGCGCCGGCCATCGCCTACGCCCTCGGCGCCGGCTTTGTGCCCGTGCGCAAGCCAGGCAAGCTGCCCGCTGCTACTGTCAGCGTGGAGTACGCCCTGGAGTACGGCACAGACAAGCTTCACATGCACCAGGACGCTATCGCGGCGGGGCAAAAGGTGCTGATCATCGACGACGTGCTGGCCACCGGCGGGACCGCGGCGGCCGTAGCCCAGCTTGTGGAGAATGTGGGCGGCGAAGTGATCGGCCTGGGCTTCCTGGTGGAACTGGACTTCCTCCACGGCCGCGACAAACTAGCCGGGCGGGACCTGTTCTCGGTCCTGCACTACTGACGTGTCACCGCGATGCGCCACCTTGCGCGCCCACGCCAAAGTGAACCTGAGCCTGAAAGTTCTGGGCAAACGCCCGGACGGCTTTCATGAGATCCGCACGGTCTTCCAGAGTATCGGGCTGGCCGATAAGCTGCGGTTTGAGTTCACGCCAAGGCGAAGTACCGCGATCGAGCTCGAGGACGCCCTGGGGATCGAAAACAACCTGGTGACGCGCGCCGCACGGCTGTTTTTTGAGCGCCGCCAAGTGCGCGGCTTGCTTCAGATGAAGCTGGAGAAGCAGATTCCGATGGGGGGAGGGCTGGGCGGTGGCTCCTCCGACGCGGCGGCGGTGCTGCTCGCGTTGCCGGCGCTGACCGGGCGCAATACGGATCTGCCCACGCTGATGGAGATGGGCGCGGAGTTGGGCAGCGATGTGCCGTTTTTCCTGGTTGGTGGGGCGGCGCTGGGGCTGGGCCGCGGCCAGGAACTCTACCCTTTGCCGGAGCCGAAGCCGATGGGCGTGATCGTGCTGGCTCCGCCGGTCCACGTCTCCACGCCGGAGGCCTATCGCTCTCTCGGCCGGCCGGATTTGACAAGCCCGGCGGAGTGCTTTAAACTGAATGTTTTCCAGTCGTTTATCTGGCAGGCGTTTCGCGCGTCTGATGCGGAGAACGACTTCGAGACGCCGGTCTTTCAACTTCATCCGGAGTTGGGGGTCTGGCGGAGA
>JBBQLF010000709.1:0-2331 GCA_038327695.1 Bryobacterales bacterium | reverse complement strand
GGATTTCAAATTACGCCGCGTTGTGGCGTCTGATTGGGCCGATGACGGTACAGTGAGAGTCTGCCGTCCGACCTGGCGGCATCTGCCGGGCGGGGGGGCGCTGAATCCCTGGATGCTGGCCGCATCCCTGGACCGACGCGTCCGGGCGCTGCGCCGTCAATTTCCATTTGAGTTGCTGGACGCCCAGTTCGGCTTTCCTGACGGGCCGGCCGTGGCGGCGCTGGCCGCCCGCTGTGGCATCCCCTTCACCATCACGCTACGCGGCTCGGAACAGTTGCATGCCACCTACCCTCTGCGTCGCGCCTGTTTGTCCTGGGCCTTCCGCCGCGCCGCATTCATCTTCACAGCCGGCGACCGGTTGCTGGAGTTCGCCCTGCGGCTGGGCGCCAACCCGGAGCGGGTTAAGACCGTCCCCAACGGCGTGGAATCCTCCGTGTTCTTCCCCCGGGACTGGGCGCAGGCCCGCCAGTCGTTTGGCATGGCGGAGGATCAGACGATCATCGCCGCCGCCGGCCATCTCATTGCTTTGAAGGGATTTGACCGCCTGATCCGCGCTGTGGCGATGCTCGATCCGCGGGTCCATCTCTGGTTGGCCGGGTCCGGCGGCCTCGAACACGAGTTTGAAGCGCGGTTGCGGGCACTGCCCGGTGAGCTTGCTCTGGCACACCGCGTCCACCTCTGCGGGCGCCTGGAACAGGTCGGCTTGGCGGCATTGATGTCGGCCGCCGACGTTTTCTGCCTGTCCAGCAGCCGTGAGGGATGGCCCAACGTGGTGCAGGAGGCGATGAGCTGCGGCGCACCCGTGGTGGCCACGGACGTCGGCGCGGTGCCGCAGATGATCCAGCCCGGCATCAACGGACTGGTGACGCCGCCGGACGACGTGGAGGCCCTGGCGGAGGCACTGCGGCAGGCTGCCGGGCGGGAGTGGGACCGGCCCGGGATCGCCCTCCGGGCGCAGGCCCGCGGCTGGGACGAGGTGGCGCAAGAAGTAGCCGCGCAGTGGTCTGACGCGGCGCTCCGGCATCAGCGCTGAAGCAGACGCGCCATCAGTTCCAAACTGAGCACCCGGCCCGCCGTTTCCGCTTCCGCCGCGCCCGGGACGTGAGATCGTTCCAACACCCGGCGCAGCGTCTCCGGCTGGTACAGCCCGCTGGTTCGCATGGCGGCCGGGTTGAGATGGTCGCGCACCTCTTCCAATTCCCAGAGCCGCGCCATCGGGTAGAAGGACGGCACTTTGGCGGGCGGGGGCGGCCCTACCGACCGCTTGAGCCGGCGCAGTATGGAATCACCGATCTCCAGCGCCAGCGGACCGAAACGATGAATCGTATTCCAGCGCACAGGCAGCGCCGGATAGCCCGTGGCCAGGGGCATGGCGGCCAGTTTCGGACTCTGGTATTCAATCAGACTGCGGCTCAGCCGGTGGCGGACGCGTTGCGCCGGGGCTGTGGCCAGGGCGGCCTCCATCGGCGCCCGGAAGATGAAGGGCGACAGGCAGGGCCAGATGCGGCTGGTGGCGCTGGCGATGCGTCCCTGCCAGCGCTGCATGCGCATCATCAGGTAGCAGGCGTCCAGCAGCGCGGTGTTGGGCAAACCCTCCATTCCCGCCGTCGTACGCCGTATCACGCACGCCAGATCGTCCACCAGCGAGTCCGGATAAGTTGCGGCCAACAGGCCCGGGTAGGCGTCCTGCACGGCGAAGCGTTTCGCCGACACCGTGCGCGGATCGAAATGGCCGTGCCGTCCGATGTAAGGCAGCAGGATCTCCCACCACTGCCCCTTGCAGATCTCCCCATTGGACCCGTTAATGGTGGCCTGAAAGGCGGCGGCATTTTCACTGTGCGTGCGCAGTGTGGAGCAATAGTGCAGAACGTCGTATTCGCCGTCCACCAGGGGCGCCGACGCGTTGCAGAGCCGCCAGAGTTCGCCCGTTGGGACATCGACGCGCTTCCGCTGGGTGTGATTCAGCCCAAAGGCGCGAGCTAGTTGGCCGGCGACTATCACGTCGGGGTCGGCGTCCTCGCCGTTGACGATGGTGTCAAAGCGCCGGCCGGTTTGCAGCATGGCGCCCAGCAGGCCGCGCGAGTCGAAACCGCCGGTGAGATCGAGAATGGGCCGCTCATAAGTCTGGCCGATCACGTCCATGGCGTCACGCAACGCATCGGCCAGCCGCTCCACGCCGCCGGGCTGCCGGGCCTTGTCAAAGCTCACCTCGGACAATCGCCAGTAGCAGGTTTCCTGAACGGCTGCGCCGCCGGGCGCAAAGCGGGACACCGTGGCCGGCGGCAGCTTGCCGATGCCCTGGAACATGGAGCGCCGCTCGAAGGTATTGCC
>JBBQLF010000708.1:0-2341 GCA_038327695.1 Bryobacterales bacterium | reverse complement strand
CGCCTGCAGGTAGCGCTCCCGGATGTCGCTCACCGCGCCGATCGGATACGCCAGGTCGCCCGTATGCAGCACGAAGGCGACGTCCGGCTCGGCCGCCATCCGGGCGGCGATCAGCGCCTGCTCGTCCGATCCGCTGCCGCTGTCGCCGATCACCAGAAACCGGATGGGCGTCTCCTCCGGCCGCGGCGTCCGGAACACACCGCTCAGCCCGCCCATCCGATACTCGACCCGCGAATCCGGCGGCATCAAACCCAACTCCGCCCGCCCGATGAACAGCGAAGCCTCCAGGCCCGAATCCGCCGCCGTCATCTCCTCCATCGTCACCCGCGCCGCGCACCACGGCTCGGCGCCGGCGCGCCACTCCACCTCCGGCGATTGGGCCAGCCAACTGGTCCAGATCAATTCCGCTCCGCCGTCCGGCCGCATCTGCAGGCGCGGCACCGGTGGTTCGCCTTGGGCTGAGCCCGGCAGCGCGCCGCCCAGCACCGCCAGCAGAGTCCGCAGAAACTCGCGCCGGTCCGGCATCTAGCGTGGCCCCGTCTCCAGCAGCCGTGCCATGACCAGGTTCCGCTCGCGGATGAAGTGGAGCGTATCTTCGACCGACTGCTGGAACTCCTCATTGCTGAAGGGCTTCTTCGGGTCCTCCAGGGCGGCGCTCTGCGTCAGCGCGTGGGCCAGCAGCGCCGTTTCCTCCAGCCAGCCCCCTTCGCCGCCGGCCGCGGCCGAGACCTCCATCAGCAGCTCAACGAACCGTTGCCTCAGAGCCGGATCCTCCAGCGCCTGGGCCAGCAGCCGGTTTTCGCCGACGCGGTCCCAGAAGGTGTATTCCGGATCGCACAGCGTGGCGCTCTTGTCCCACGGGATGAACACCATGGGGCCAGCGCCCGGTCCCGGCTCGTAGAGATAGAAGTTGTTGGCCCCCATCCCGCCGAGCATGCCGTCCAGTTCCGCCAGGTAGATCTCCACGGCCACGTGCCGCAGGAGCTTGTCCAGATCCACCAGCGGCGACATCTCTTCGACAAACCGTTCCGGCGGCGTCTGGTGCAGGGTCCGCACCAGTTTCACCAGCGACTCCGGCTTTGGGTTGGACTTGTTGGTTTCCGGCTGGAACGGAGACGGTGAGTAGGCCGCCGGATTCTCGCCCAGGTCCTCGAAGTGCCACGGGAAGCTCCAGTCATAGTCGTACAGCCACCCGCCCGAATTCTGGAAATTGCGGGCCAGAAACGGCGTGTCCACTGCCTCCACCATCAGGTACAATCCGGCCGGCTCGCCGTTCACCGTCACCTGCGCGTAGGCTTCCCGCGGCGCCGCCACGCCAGCCCGCCGGAACAACTGCATGCTGAGGAAGTCCCGCAGCATCGGCGGGTCCTGCGTCATGTTCAGGAGCGTCACTGATTTCTGCCCAAGCAGCCGCTGTTGCTTGCCGTACTTGTCGAAGGCCACCTTCAGCGCCGGCTTCACCCCGGACCGGCTGCCGTTGCCACGGCTCCGCACACCCACCCGCTCCACTACTTCGCTGCCCCAACGGAACGCCGCCGGATAGTAGGTTTCGGCCAGATAGTCCTGCCGCAGCGCCGCCCAGTCCTCCGGCGCCATCGCCAGTTCCACCTGATGCAGCTTCCGCCCATCAAATAGCGGTGTCGAAGCGTCCGTCACTGGATCCGGCATCTGCGCCGGCATCTGCCAGCCTGCCAGCATCAGCGCGGCCAGGGCGGGCAAGAAACAGAATCGCAAGGTCATCTCATGGCATATCGGCCGGGTCTTGACGATTTTGAGGCAACCCTGTTAACTTAGTGAATGCTATGTTAGTGGATGCTAATTCCAGCGGCGATACCGCTCCGCCCCGTCAGCGCCTCTCCAGCGCCGAGCGGCGAGCCGCTATCATCCGCACCGCCATTGACCTCTTCGCCCAGCGGGGTTTCCGTGGCACCACCACGCGCGAACTGGCGCTGGCGGCCGGCGTCAGCGAGCCGGTTCTCTACCAGCACTTTGCCACCAAACGCGATCTCTACACGGCCATCGTCGATCAGATGGTGGGCGAGCGCGCCGCGGAGGGTGAAGCGGCTCTTTGCCAGTTTCAAGGTAGCACCGATGACCGCTCGTTCTTCCAGTGGTTCGGCGAGCAGGTGCTGGACTGGTATCTCGATGAAACCAACCATATCCGCCTGCTGCTCTACAGCGCGCTGGAAGGCCACGATCTGGCCGATATCTGGCACAATCGCTGCACCGTTCAGTTCATCCAGATCATGGAATCCTACATCGGCCGGCGCATGGCCGAGGGTGCCTTTCAGACCCAAAACGCCGTCATCTCCTCCCGCGCCTTCATCGGCATGATCTGCCA
>JBBQLF010000707.1:0-2349 GCA_038327695.1 Bryobacterales bacterium | reverse complement strand
GGCCGATCTCTCGCAGTGGGTGCTGAAACCGCTGTATTCCTTCGCCGGGCTGGGCGTGGTGATCGGGCCGGCGCGGGCGGAGGTGGACGCCATCCCACTGGAGCAGCGGGCGAACTTCATTCTGCAGGAGCGCGTGGAATTTGCGCCCGTGGTGGAGACGCCGCACGGCTTGACGAAGGCCGAGATCCGCGTAATGTACATCAATCGGAGGCCGGTGACGCACATCATCCGCATGGGGCGCGGCAAAATGATGGGCGTGGATCACAACAAGAACATGGAGTGGGTGGGCGCGAGCGCGGCGCTGTACCATGAAGATTCATGACGCCTGACCAGGAAGACTTACTCGAACACATTGTGGACTACCTCTGCGAGGAGCAGGCCGAGGCGATGGCCGGTCTGAGCGACGCCGAGATCAGGAGACGGGCACTGGTGGCGATCCGGCGAGCGGAGCGGTACGAACTGGATCAGCCGGAAGCGATCACGGCGTTTGCATCGCTGATGTTTCTGGTAGCGCCGGACTTTGACGCACAGCCAAATATCGCCCGGGCTCTGGCGGATACGGAGACGCCAGCGGCATTGCGATTGACGCAAATTTTCGCCAGGACGTCGGAGGCGGATTGGGCGGAGGCGGCGGAGAAGTCGCAGGGGTGGGACAAGCTGCGATGAAGCGCGTGGTGCTCGGGTGGTCTTCCGGCAAGGACAGCGCGTGGGCTCTCCATGTGCTGCGGAGCGAGCCCGGGGTAGAAGTGATCGGGCTGCTGACGACGATGAACGGCACCTTTGACCGAGTGGCGATGCATGCGGTACGGCGGGCGCTGTTGCAGCGCCAAGCGGAGGCTGTGGGTCTGCCGTTGCGGACCGTGGATCTGCCGTGGCCGTGCACGAACGAGGCGTACGAGGCCCTGATGGCCCAGGCTTGCGCGGAAATGAAGGCGCTGGACGCCGATGCCGTAGCGTTCGGGGACTTGTATTTGGAGGACGTGCGGGCGTACCGTGAGCGCCAGTTGGCGTCCACCGGGTTGGAGCCGCTATTCCCGCTCTGGGGCAGGCCGACTGGCGAATTGGCGCGTGAGATGATTGCCGGTGGACAGCGGTCGATACTCACTTGTATCGATCCGAAGAAGTTGGCGCCGGAGTTCGCCGGTCGCGAGTTTGACCTGGCGCTATTGCGGGACCTGCCGCAGGGCGTGGACCCCTGCGGAGAAAACGGCGAATTTCACAGCTTTGTGTATGAGTCTCCAGTGTTCCGGTGGCCCGTCCGAATTGTGAGTGGGGACGTGGTGGAGCGGGACGGGTTCGTTTTTGCGGATGTGACGCCCGCGGACTGATGGAACAGGGGCGAAGTGCGCCCGTAGCTCAGTCGGATAGAGCGTCTGGCTTGGAACCAGCCCTCTGCGAAGAGCAGGCCGAGGCGGTGGCCGGTCTGAGCGACGCCGAGATCAGGAGACGGGCACTGCTGGCCATCCGCCGGGCGGAGCGGTACGAACTGGAGCAGCCGGAAGCGATCACGGCGTTTGCATCGCTGATGTTTCTGGTGGCGCCGGACTTTGACGCACAGCCGAATATCACAAAGGCGTTGGGGGATACGGACATTCCAGCGGCGCTGCGGTTGACGCAGATCTTTGAGAAGACGTCGGAAGGGGATTGGGAAGAGGCGGTGGAGAAGTCGAAGGGGTGGGATTCGCTGCGGTGAGGCGCGTGGGCGCTGCATGTGTGGCCGGGCTGCTGACGACGCTGAACGGCACGTTTGACCGGGGCATGATGCAGGCGGTGCAGCGGGCGCTGTTGCGGCATCAGGCGTGGTCTGTGGGTCTGCCCTTGCTGACCGTGGATCTGCCGTGGCCGTGCCCGAGCGAGGCGTACGAGGCTCTGATGGCCCAGGCGTGCAGGGAAGTGACGGCGGTGGACGCCGAGGCCGCAGGACGTGGGGACTTCTGTTTGGAAGACGTGCGGGCCCGGCCTGGATCTGATGCCGAGTAACGATCCCCCGGCAAAGCCGGGGGCTTTACGATTGCGGACCCCTCAAAGGGGCCTGATCGCAATCGGCAAACAACAAGACCCACGGCCCGGGGCAGCCTAACCGAACGCGCGAGGAGGCAACCCACTTGGCCCGCGTGCTCAGCAAGAAACAGAAACCTGAGGCGGACACACTCCTGGAATTGTCAAACTGTTGCTGCCACCCCGGCAAAGCCGGGGGATCTCCCCAATGGGTTTAGCCAGTGGTTGACACGGGTTCGTTCCTGCAGGTCCTCGCGGCTACCAGTCTACGAAGAGCCCCGCAAGCCGGACCGCCCCCATTACGCCTTCAAAGCGGCCGTCAGCGCCGGCACCACCTCAAACAGGTCCCCG
>JBBQLF010000706.1:0-2363 GCA_038327695.1 Bryobacterales bacterium | reverse complement strand
CCACGCCGTGTTTGGGGACCTCCGCCTCATAAAGCCCAGTGAACTGGCCCAGGTCCTTGTGCTGCCACAGATCGCGCAGCCGCTTCTTGCCCTGGAACGTGTACTTCATCTTCGCCGCCGCCTCGCCGCGGTTGAACAGCGCCACGGCGTTGCCGCCATCGGCCAGCGGCTTGGTCCAGACCTCCAGTGGCCCGTCTTTCGCCAGCGGCGCAGCCTGCCGCCCCAGCTCATCCTGGTTTACGTCGATGGCCTCGTCGTTGGTCAGGATCGCCAGTGTTTCCGCGTCCAGCTTGGTGAGGTCGCTGCCCAAAACCAGCGGCGCCGACAGCATGCACCACAACGAGAAGTAGGTCCGCTGCTCGTCCCGCGTCAACGGCGTGGGCCCCAGCGTCTGGCCCACCAGCACCTCGCCGATCAGGATGTTGTCCGGATCGTTCCAGCCGCCCGGCCCGGCCCATTTCTCTTTACCCGCCTGGCCGAAACCGATCTTGTCCACTGACTGCCAGAAGGTGTTCGTCTTCGTGTTGCCAAGCGAAATGTCCCCCGTTGTCCGCCAAAAATTGCCGCCCACCTTCCTGCCCCACTCGTGCACGTCGCCCATGCCGTACTGGCAGAGGTTGAAAACGATGTCCCGCGGTGCCTTCTTCACCAGCCCGCCCATTAAAACATAAGGCCGCTGATATGTTTCAAGCGTTTTCTCCGGCGCCACCCGTCCATACGAGCACCAGTCGTACTTCAGGAAGTCGAAGCCCCACTCCACAAACTGCTTCAGGTCCTGCTCCTCATGCTGCCAACTGCCTTCGTACTTGGCGCAGGTCAGCGGCCCGGGGGATATATAGATGCCCGCCTTCAGGCCTCGCGCGTGAACGAAATCGACGAGGCCCTTCATGTCCGGGAAGTCCGCGTTCGTACGGACCCGGCCCGTCGCGTCGCGAGCCGGCCCATTGCGGCGCGGATCGCTGGAACTGGGCTTCATGTTCCAGCCATCATCCAGGTTGATGTAGGTGTAACCGTGATCGGCCAGCCCCGAGGAGACCATCGCTTCCGCCTGCTTCCGGATCAGCCCGTCCGTGATGTTCTCGTAGGACATGTACCAGGTGGACCAGCCCATCGGCGGCGTCAAAGCGATGGTGTCTCCCGCCACGATCTTCAGCGCCCGCTCCGCCTTGCCCTCCGCGTTGGACGCCCGCAGCGTCACCGCATACGTGCCGGCGCGGGCAATCACGCCGTTGATGATGCCCTGCGCCGGATCGATGCGCAGCCCCGCCGGCAGGCCCTTCGCCTCAAAGCGCATCGGCCGCGCGCCTGTCGCCGGCACGCGATAGAGCACCGGATTGCCGGGCCGGACGCCGTGGACTTTCGGACCGTGAATAGCCGGTGTCTGCCCGAGGGCAGCCAGCGCGAACAAGAGGACAACGATGAATCGCATGATGCTACTCCTGAGGTTCCAAAGCCTGCGTGATGAGCGTACGCCACGTCGCCGGATCTGGATCCGCGCCCGGATCGGTGAGGTACGCTTCCCAACGATATCCGGCCGGCCGGCGGCCGGTCGTCTCAAACCAATCGTCCAATTCCGCGTGGCACGCCGGCAGCAGATCGTACGAACCGGTGTGTAGCAGCATCACGCACGGCCCGCCGTCGAGCACGATAGAGGCAACGTCGGCCGACGAGGGCAACGGGTCGAGCGTGGGCACACCGGCCTCGATGATGATGTGTCCGCCGTCACTGAAACCCAGGAACCGCGTGAAGGGCATGCCGGCCGGTATGCCGCCCAGGTCCTGAACGTGGGCAAACACCACAGGCAGCAGCCGGTGCAGCGCCGCGCCGATACCGCCCGGAGGAACTTCGGCGCGCATCGCCACTGCCGGCTGCGCGTCCCGTTGCCGGATCTCCGGTACGCTCATCCGATCATGTTCCTCTTCGCGTATTCGAGACTCCGCTCCAGATCCACCTTCTGCTGCTGCTTGAGCGCCGCCTGATACTCCGGCACCTTCGCGCCGCCCACGTCCTCCACAACCATGGCGCCCATCAGCGGGCTGCCCTTCTTCACCAGCGAGACAAAGCGCGCCAACTCGCCGGCCCGCGCCTTCGGAAACGCCTTCCAGAAACTGTCCTCCAGGTAAGGCACAATGCGCGGCGGACGGCCTGTGATGATCTCCAGATGGAGCGATGCTTCCGGGCAGAGCTGTTTCTGCAATGTGGCGAGCCGTTTCAGATCCACGCTTCCGTCGCCCAGCGCAGTCCACATGGCGGCGCAGCCGCGCGGGTGTTCAAAGATCGCCGTATCGCGGACGTGCGTGGTGACGGTCACCGGTCCCAGCACCTCGAAGGTGACCTCCGGATGCTCCGCGCACCAGATCGGG
>JBBQLF010000705.1:0-2368 GCA_038327695.1 Bryobacterales bacterium | reverse complement strand
GGCCGTAGTCGCCCAAACCCTCGAAGTTGATGCCGCCATACTGCGCCACCGTCACAGGACCGCTCACCGTCCACCCGGGTATCTCCTTGACGGGCTCAGAATCGTAGTCCGGCATGGCCGCACCCGATTCCGCCCCGGGATTGAGCAGCAGGTTCTGCTTGAAAATGCCCTGGCCCAGGCCCGGCAACGCGAGCCCGACGGTGAGCAGACACGCCACGGCGGCGCCGCTCATCTCCTTCCGAAAGCTGTACAACATATTGATGCCTTCTTGTTAGCCGATGATTTTGGGCGTGGTTCGCCTGGTGGAATAATAACAAAACAAAAGGACCGTCTTATCTTTCCTGGCGACGGCGGGCGATGGCCGCGTGGCTGCGGTGTACCCTGGGTACTGTGGAGCAATTCCTTGTGGACGAATCGGCCGCGGGTCTCCGGCTCGACCATTTCCTGTGCGACCGGATGACCCAGTTCAGCCGGTCCCGCATCCAGTCTTGGATCGAGGCGGACCGCGCCCGCGTGAATGGGGCGGTCAAAAGGGCGTCCTACAAGCTCCGCGCCGGTGAGAGCGTGGAACTGGAACCGGCCGGGCTGAAGCCGCTGAACGCCTTCCCGGAGGATATTCCGCTTCAGATCCTCTATGAAGATGAGGACTTGATCGCCATCGACAAACCGGCCGGCCTGGTGGTCCACGCCGGCGCCGGCTGCCACTCCGGCACGCTGGTCAACGCGCTGCTGCACCACTTTGGCCAGCTCTCCACGGTGGGCGGCGATCTGCGGCCCGGCATCGTCCACCGGCTCGACAAAGGCACCAGCGGCGTGTTGCTGGTGGCCCGCACGGATCAGGCGCACCGGCATCTGGCGGCGCAGTTCGCGTCGCGCCAGGTGAAGAAAGTGTACCTGGCGCTGGTCCACGGCCAGGTGTTGCGCGAACAGGGCGTGATCCAGACCGCCATCACCCGCGATCCCAACAATCGCACGCGCATGACGGCGCGGCTGGAACACGGCCGGGACGCCCATACCGAGTACCGGGTTCTGGAGCGGCTCGGCAAGTTCACCCTGCTGGAGGTGCGCATCGGCACGGGGCGCACCCACCAGATCCGCGTGCACCTTTCGCAGCTCGGCCACCCTATCGCCGGCGATACGCTGTACGGTGGCGCCGCGCACCCGGCCGGCCGCCCGTGGCTGCACGCATTTCAGGTCACTTTCGCCCAGCCGGCGTCGGGCACAACCATCACATTGGAGGCGCCCGTGCCTCCGGAGCTTGAGGCTTGGAAGAATGCGCTCCTATAATCAGGATGGAATGTATCGACGCACCTTTTTGTCGTTAGGGGCCGCCGCGACGGCCCTGGCCCGCCAGCAGCCGCCCGACAATTCGGAGCCAATCCGGTTTGAGGTCAACCGCGTCAACCTCCTCTTCACGGTTTCAGACCGGCGCGGACGCTTCATCAAGAACCTGCGAAAAGAAGATTTTGAAGTGATGGAGGGCAAGCGGCGGCAGAGCATCATCGAGTTCGCCGCGGAGACCAACCTGCCCTTGCGGATCGCACTCCTGATCGATACCAGCAACTCGATTCGAGAGCGCTTCCGGTTCGAACTCGAAGCCGCCGCCCAGTTCCTGCAAAGCGTGATCCGGCCAGGGGTGGACCGCGCGACGGTCTACTCGTTCGACACCGAGGCGCGGATGGTGCAGGACCTCACTGACGATACGGGCCTGCTGGCCAAGAAGGTGCGCGAGCTGCGCCCCGGCGGCGGAACCGCCATGTATGAGGCCATCTACTCGGCCTGCAAGGACCGGCTTATGCTGGACGCCGACCGCCAGAGGCTCCGCCGGGCGGTGGTCCTTATCGGCGATGGCGACGACAATTCTTCCCGGCACTCCCGCGACCAGACGCTGGAGATGGTCCATAACGCCGACGCTGTCTTCTACGCCATTTCCACCAACACGTCGCGCATCGAATCGGAGGGCGACAAAGTACTGAAGTACTTCACCAGTGAAACCGGCGGCCTCGCCTTCTTCCCGTTCAAGGCCGAGGATCTCTCGCAGGACTTCGAGAATATCGCCAACGAACTCCGCAGCCAGTACAGCGTGCTGTACCGGCCGGAGCCGCTGGTTCTGGACGGGCTCTACCACGATGTGACCGTCACGGTGAAGGCCAAGAAATCCCTGTTGGTCCGGGCCCGCAAGGGTTACTACGCCCGCAAGCGGTAGCGCCGGCGGCTAAGGGCCTGCTTCGAAATAGCCTATACAACCACGCCGTTGAAGACGCGCTTGCGCCCCCTCATGGTCGCGGCTCTGTTGCGGGCGCGTTTTCATCGGATTTGGCGGCCCGCAGAGCCATGGGGGACTCCCTCACGGGCGTGGCTCGGAAGT
>JBBQLF010000704.1:0-2386 GCA_038327695.1 Bryobacterales bacterium | reverse complement strand
ACAACAACGACGGCTGGAAGGACATCTACTCCGCCAATGGCGACGTGGGCTACATCGCTCCAAACGCGGCCCAGCACGACACTATCTTCGAAATCGTGGACGCCAAGTCCTTCCGGGATGTCTCAGGCGACATGGGGCCTGACTTCCTGCGCACCGGATATCAGCGTGGTTCGGCATTTGCCGGCCTGAACGGTGACGGCTATCTGATCTGATGAAGTGACGCACGCGGTGCCTCACTCAAAACCAACCACCATCGTCGACTCTATCGGCATGTGGTGAGGGTGAATATCAGGAAAACGCCATATACTCTGAGAAGGCAACAAAACGAGGAATCAGCGGCCGGGACGCGCCGGCCAGCTCGTGATAGGATGATTAGAGTCCGGGGCACGATCCTTATAGACCCTGCATGGCGCAGTGGCACAAGCTGTGATTTGGGCCGGTTATCAGTAGAATTCCCCCTGAGAACAGCAAGGGCAATCATCATGGCAGTGATCGCGATCGACTTGGGCGCCACCGGCTGCAAAGCGGCACTACTGGATGGGAGCCGGTCCCTCGGATCAGCCTCCAGGCACTTTGACTACACCTGCCCCGAGGACGGCTGGGCAGAGCAGGACGCCGAAGCGGTATGGAAACTCGTCGATGAGACGGTACGAGCGGCCATAGCACAATGCCACCCGGTGCCCGAAGTATCTGCGGTTGGAGTTTCCGTTCAGGGCGATGCTGTCATACCGATCGACTCTTCGGGTAGAGCGCTGCATCCGGCAATTCTGGGCATGGACACGCGGAGTCACGCCGAAGCAGCGGACCTGCAGGCTCGCTTCGGCCGCGGCCAACTGTATTCTCTGACAGGAATGCCGTGCGAGCCATTGAATTCGATCACTAAGATCGCCTGGCTGATCCGCAACCATCCAGAGCTGCGCGGGAGCCTCTGGAAATTCGCCCACTACGAAGAGTTCCTGTTAATGAAAGTGGCGGGTGTGCCGGCGCTCGATTTCTCGATGGCTTCGCGAACCATGGCTTTCGACCCGGTGCGGAGGGACTGGGTGCCCAACATCCTGGATTTCGTCGGAATCACACCTTCGCAGCTCGGCAATCTCGCTCCTTCCGGCGCCCCGGTCGGGATCATTCTAAGGTCGGTGGCCGAAGCCTGGGGCATCAACCGGAGCGCGCTGGTGGTCACCGGCGGCCACAACCAGTGCATGGCGGCCATAGGAGCCGGCGTGATCGAACCGGAGTTGGCGTGTTACTCCATGGGCACGGCTGAGGTCATCAGCACATGTTTTCCGGACTTCCATACCGGTTCGTCCATGCTGGAGGCGAACTACCCGTGCTACTGCCACGCAGTGCCGGACCAGTATTTCACCATCACGTTGAACCAGTCCGGAGGCCTGTCGCTGGAGTGGTTCCAGGACCACGTGATGGAGCTGCGGCAACTCCCGCAGCCCGCTCACGCCCAAGCCTACGCGCGCCTGATTGAGCAAATCGAGATCAAGCCCTCGCGGGTGATGTTCCTGCCCCATCTGGTGGGCAGCGGTACGCCCAAGTGCGACCGGCTCTCCCGCGGCTCCTTCCTCTGCCTCTCCCTAAAGACGGGACGGCGCGAGATGTTTCAAGCCGTCGTCGACGCCCTGGCGTTTGAGGCTCGCCTGAACCTGGCGACGTTGGAAGAGCACGACATTCACGTGGCAGAGCTGCGCGGCGTGGGAGGCGGAATCGGCTCGGAGCGGATGCTGGAATTGAAGGCCACGGTGTTGAACCGCCCCATCAGGACGCTGAGGAACCCGGAGGCGGCCCTGGTGGGCGCAGGGATTCTGGCGCAGGTGGCGATTGGGCAATTCACAAGTATCGAAGAGGCGTGCGCGGAGTGCGTCCAATTTGACCGCACAATCGATCCAGTGGAGGATGCGGTGGAAGCGTACTCGGCCGCGTTCCAGCGGTTTCGTGAGCTTCACGGGACGCTGCGGAGCTTCTATCACAACTGGACCGACGAGTGCCGGGCCACCGTGGTCGCGTAAACGGGCGGCTTCATTGCGGGCGTTGAGAGGCGGCCTCTTCGCGGGCCGAAGCGGCGATTTCCTGAATGGAGCGGAATTCGCCTGGAGTACAGATGGGATCGGCTTCCGCGTATCCTTTGGTGACGGACTGGACGAACTCCAGGGCCTTCGCGGCTGCGTCTTTGCTGCCCCGGCCGATCCACTGGTCCCAGCCCTGGCGATTGAACAATCTGGAATACAGATAGCATCGGCGGGCCCTCGGCGCTCACGAGAAATGACCCACCTCTGCTCATTTAGAGTTGCCCACGCCGAAAACAGGTTCTGCCACGTGGCGTGGCGCGGGGCTGGCGACATCATCCGCGCCGCTGGCGCGTAAGTCTCTTGTTTCCTGT
>JBBQLF010000703.1:0-2398 GCA_038327695.1 Bryobacterales bacterium | reverse complement strand
GCAGTATGTTCCAGCAGATGCAGCGCGCCTGCGGCCTTGGCCCGCTCCGTCGTGCCGCGCTTCACCGTCTCGGCGAACCTGGCGTCGGTCCAGCCTTCCATCACCGCATTGCAGTAGGCAAACGAATCGTTGATCGCCTGCGTCAACTCCGCCTTGCCCGGGTTCTTCTTCTCCCAGGACTGTTTGTTCGGATTCGGTTCCGGTTTCAAGCCAGCGCAGATGGAGTAATTGGCGTCGGCGATGTGCGCCATCATCTCGCGCAGGGTCTTCACTTCCGGCGACGGCTTGAAGTCGTAGTCGGACTCCTTCACCTTGGCGATCGCCTCATTCAGGTTCACCCGGTAGCCCTCGAACAGGGTCTTCAGGCTCTTCGCCACCGCGTCCTGCTGTCCAAAACACGCGCCCGCGCTCAACGCCGCGCCCAGTACAAAACGGCCCAGTTTGTTTTTCATAGTGTAGTTACCAGCCCAGCACCGTCATCCGTCCCAGAATGATCGCGCTGTACTGATCCATCCTCGCAGGATTCCTGCGCCGCGGGGCAGGCAGCACCGCCGCCAGGCGCGCGCCCTGCTCGCGGCTCACCCGCGCCGCCACTGTGCCGTAGTGCACCCGCGCCGCCGCCTCCGCGCCATACACGCCCGGCCCCCACTCCGCCACGTTCAGGTGCAGCTCCAGGATTCGCTTCTTGCCCAGCACCAGCTCCGCCACCGGAACGATGGCAAACTCGGCCGCCTTGCGCACCACATTGCCGTGCGTGGTGAAGAAGAGATTCTTCACGAGCTGCTGCGAAATGGTGGACGCGCCGCGCGGGTGCCCCGCCTCGGCATCCTCCACGGCGTCCTGAATCTGTTTCCAATCGAAGCCATGGTGGTGGTAGAAGTTCCCGTCCTCGGCCGCGATTACGGCATGCTGCAGTGCCGGCGAAATGCGCGAGAGCGGCACAAATGTGTACCGCTTCCCGTACCGGCCGCTGGCAAACCAGGACTCCACCCGCCGCTGCATCTGCACGCCCGTCGTGGGCGGATCCACAAAGCGGAGTGCGGCAAGGCTCACAACGATCCACGCCGCGGCGCCGGCCAGGCCGAGCCCAGCCCACCGCAGCCAGCGCTTCAGCGCACGTCTCTGGCTTGCCACTGGTCGAAGTCCAGAACCCGCTCCTTGCCCGCGCCGCGCAGGGTCAGCGTGTGGGAGCCGCGGTCCTGTTGCATCCAGCGGCTGTCGTACATCTTCTTGCCGCGGACGATCTCTTTGCCATCCACCTTCGGCGCCACGCCGTACTCGCACTCCATCACATGTCCGCGCAGCGTCTCAAACCGCACCACGGGCCGCGGGTCCATGCGCGATTCCAGCTTCAACCCGCGCACCTTGCTCTTGAACTCCTCCCAGGAAGCGAACTCGCGCGGCGACGCCACCTGCATCACCACCGCGTTGTGCAGATGCTCGCTCACCAGCCGCTTGCCGCCGCCCTCGATCGGTTTCCACGTATACGGCTGCAACGGCCGGAACGCGATCCACGCCTTGCCACCCTGCGCAAACAGCCAGCCGCTGGAGTCCTCCTCCAGCTTGTCCAGGTCCTTGGAGAAGAACCCGTTGATGTGTTCGAACTTGGTGCCCTTGGGGATCTGGTACAGCGCCACGATGGCGTCGCGGTCCTGCGCCACCTGCTCATAGAACGAGCCGCTCAGCAGTTTGTCCGGCGAGTCGTACATCTTCTTGGACCGCACCACGCCCTCGGTGCCGAAGTCCGGCATAAACGTGAAGTACATCTGCAGTTCGCGCATCCCGGAATAGGGGTGCATGGCGAACAGCGTGTTCTCCTTGCCGCGCGGATCCGGCAAGGCCCACGTCACGTCCCATGAGTGCTGCTGCACCGGTTGCAGCATGCCGCCTTGATCAGACCCCACCGCGTAATCCGGGCACATGTACGTCATCTTGTACACGTCGCCGTTGCGCTCATCTTCAAAGCGCCAGCGGTGCCGCGTCCGCTTGGTCTCCACATGCGTGTAACACCCGGTCCGCTCCGTGGCCATCGCCTTGGTCACGGCCGGCGGCTCAAACAGGCCTGACATCGAGGCCAGGGCCGTATAGCTGTAGAAGCCAGGATACGGATAGCCCTCGCCGAACAGCAGCCACGAAAAATCGCTCGCCACGCCGGCCCACTTCTCTTTCACCATGCGATCGTCGCTGCGTGCGTGCGCCCCGACAAACAGGCCTTGCAGCGTCTCCACGCCAAAATCGGCCATCAGCATCTCCAACATGACGTGCGCCTTTTGTTTCAGCTTCGGATCCTCGGCCCACGCCGCCAGATACGACAGCGGCAGGAAGTAGACGCCAATGTAGTGCGTGCAATCGTACTCGCCCTGCCCGCGCCGGATGGTCAGATCCATCCACTGTTCAA
>JBBQLF010000702.1:0-2409 GCA_038327695.1 Bryobacterales bacterium | reverse complement strand
CCGCTGCCGCGGGTGGCACCGCTGCCGCAGTTGGCACGGGCGTCGCCGCTGGCGCCGGCACGGGCGTCGCCGCCACGGGAGGGGCGGACACGGGTGGCACCAGCTTGGTCTCACCGTTTTCCGGCTTGGGCCGCCGCTCCGGGCCGCCGCGCCTTGCCGGCGCGGACTCCTTCCTGGGGCCTTCGGGCGGAGCTGCGCCTTCGGCTGGCCTGATTTCCGCAGTCGTCTCCGCCGGGGCGGATTCGGGGCTCACCGAGCCGTTGTTTTCCAGATCGTTTGCCAAATCTCTTTCACTCCTTGGCCCGTGAGGCCCGAAAACCAGATGAGGTCGCCATTCGGGTAGTGCCCGCGAATGTTCTTCTGGCTCGCATTTCTTTCTTTCTGATTGAGCTTGTCCACTTTCGTGGCGGCGACCATGTAGGGCCGCTGATGAAACTCCAGCCACTCTTTCAACTGGAGGTCAATCTCCATCCAGCCGCGCCGCGCGTCGAGCAACAGGACGCAAAGCGCCAAGTTATCACGCCCGGTCAGGTACGCGTCAATAAACTCCTGCCAGAGGCGGGTCACGCTCTTGGGAGCCTTGGCGTACCCATATCCGGGCAGATCGACGAACAGAATGCGATCATCCACCCGGAAAAAATTCACCGCCTGGGTGCGGCCCGGAGTGCTGGACGTGAAAGCCAGTTTCTGTCCCAGTAACTTGTTCAGCAACGTGGATTTGCCGACGTTGCTTCTGCCAAGGAACGCCACTTCGGGCAGTTCCGGACGGGGGAACTGCGACTCGTGCGTCGCACTCAACATAAACTGAGCCGGGTACACCACGGCGGAGTCCGAAGCCTCTAATGGGCCCGGTTCTCCTCGGCTGCGATTTCGGCGGCGGTCTCCGGTACGAGTTCCAGCGGATGGGCCGGTGGTCTTGCGGCCAGCGCATCCAGATCGCCCGCCAGAGCGATTCTCAGAACGTCGTCCATCCATTCCGCGAAGTGGATCTTCATTTCCTTGCGGATGTTCTCTGGCACATCGGCCAGGTCCTTCTCGTTTTCGTGAGGCACGATGACCTCAAAAATACCGTGGCGGTGGGCGGCGAGGAGTTTCTCCTTGAGCCCTCCAATGGGCAACACGCGGCCACGCAGCGTGATCTCGCCGGTCATGGCGATGTCGCCGCGCACGGGGATCTTGGTCAGCGCCGAGGCCACGGTGGTGGCGATGGTGATGCCGGCCGACGGACCATCCTTCGGGATGGCGCCTTCCGGCACGTGGATGTGGATGTCCACGTGGCGGTAGAAATCGCGCGGCAGACCGAGCATGGCGGCCCGCGAGCGGACGAAGCTCATGGCGGCCTGGGCCGATTCCTGCATGACGTCGCCGAGCTTGCCGGTGGTCATCAGCCGGCCGCGGCCGTCCATGATAGTCGCTTCGGTGATCAGCACCTGGCCGCCCACCTCGGTCCAGGCCAGGCCGGTGGCAATGCCGACCTCGGACTTCTTCTCCGTGGTCATGTCCCGGAACTTGGCGGCGCCCAGCAGTTCCACCACCTTCGAGGCGTCCACGGTCACCTTGGGATAGACGCTGGATGGCACGGCGTCCTCGCCGGTGGGCGATGGCGTTTCGGCCTCCACCTTGGACTGGGCCACTACAATCTGCCGCGCGATCTTCCGGCAGACGTTGCCGATCTCGCGCTCCAGGTTCCGGACACCGGCCTCGCGCGTGTAGCCCTGGACGAGGGAAAGCAGCCCGGCATCTTCAAATTCGACGTTCTCGATGTCCAGCCCCGTCGCCTTGGTCTGCTTCTTCACCAGGAACCGGCGGGCGATCTCCATCTTCTCGATCTCAGTGTAGCCGGAGAGCCGGATCACTTCCATGCGGTCCTGCAGGGCCGGCGGAATGGTGTGCAAAACGTTGGCCGTGGCGATGAAGAACACTTCCGAGAGGTCGTACTCCACGTCCAGATAGTTATCCTGGAACATGTAGTTCTGCTCCGGATCCAGAACTTCCAGCAGCGCAGCCGACGGATCGCCGCGGAAATCGGTGGACATCTTGTCGATCTCGTCGAGCATGAAAACCGGGTTCCGCGTGCCGGCTTTCTTCATCATCTGAAGAATCTGGCCGGGCAGCGCGCCGATATAGGTGCGGCGATGGCCACGGACTTCGGCCTCGTCGCGCACGCCGCCCAAGGACAAGCGGATGAAGTTGCGGCCCGTCGCCTTGGAGATGGACATGCCCAGAGAGGTCTTGCCCACGCCGGGCGGTCCGACGAAGCACAGGATGGAGCCCTTGGGATTCTTCACCAGGCGCCGCACGGCGAGGAATTCCAGGATGCGCTCCTTGATCTTCTCCAGGCCGTAGTGGTCTGAATTCAAGACCTCTTCGGCGAAGCGCAGATCCCGGATCTCCTTCGACTTCTTCTTC
>JBBQLF010000701.1:0-2415 GCA_038327695.1 Bryobacterales bacterium | reverse complement strand
AGCGCAGAGACCTCAGATCGCCAATAGGGCTGATCCCCGTCCAGCAGGCGGGTGTGACGAATCTGCAGTTCCGCCCAGCCCGAGTTGTCCGTCCAGCCGGCCGGCACCTGGCCGGACACTTTCGGGCCACTTCCGGCATTGGCCCACGGAGCATTAAAGTCCGTTAGGACGACCGATTGCGCCAAGCCCGGCCAGGCAGACAGGCACATAAGGGCCGAGATCCACCAAACAGTCCGCATAATCTAATTCTGCCACCGGCGACTAAAAGCGGCATAATAATGTTTTTACCCCATACGGTCGATAATGGTCTGAGAGGACGCTTGGTTCCTGTGGCACGGATTTCGGGAAAAGCACCAAACCCAGTCATCCGCGGGGTTGTCGGTTGGCAGGCCAGCCGCATCCCGGATCCCGTGGAGCGTCTGCAGTTCTTGCGGCGCACAGTGGGCGATCGCGCCACCTGGAATCCCCTCTCGTCAGCCGGGCGCCGCCATCTGCGGAGACATCCTGCCAAGCTCACAGCCCTGCTGGCTGCGTTTCTGCTCTTGCCGGCCGGGGCCATTACAGGCAGTGGCTTCCTCTGGAACCGCAACCCGATCGTCAACGCCAGCACCGCGGCGGCCGACGGGCATGGGGTGCCCCAGGTGTGGCTGGTGGAACAGAAGGGCGAGTTTGAGACCTACTCCAACGGATTGCGCGTTGAGCGCCGCTATGAGATCGCCAATGTGCCCCGCAGCTACGAAGTCTATCCGCGGGGGTTTGAGGATTCCGGCCGTTTCGAGCAACGCACGGTGCCGGCGGGCATCGTCTTCCATACCACTGAGAGCCCGCAGCCCGAGTTTACGGAGAATCAGACGCGGCGCATCGGACTGATCGGCGCAGCGCTGCTGGACTATGTGCAGCGCGAGCGCGCCTATCATTACGTGGTGGATCGATTCGGCCGGGTCTGGCGAATCGTGCGCGAGAGTGACAACGCCAATCACGCCGGCTACTCGGTGTGGGCCGATGCCGAATGGACTTACATCAGCCTGAATCGCGCGTTTTTTGGCGTGTCGGTGGAGACGATGACACAGGCCGCCTCGGACCGTGCCGAAGCTACACCGGCCCAACTGACCGCTTTGCGCACGCTGACGGAGATGCTGCGCGCCAAGTACGGGATCCGGGCGGCCAACTGCGCCACGCACGCGCAGGTCTCGGTCAATCCGGACAACATGCAGGCCGGCTATCACTACGATTGGGCTGCCAATTTCCCGTATGCGGGCATCGGACTACCCAACAACTACTCGCTGCCGACGCCGAGTCTCTGGCTGTTCGGCTTCCGCTACGACACGACGCTGGTGAAACTGACCGGTGAGCCGTTCTGGAAGGGATTGGCGCAAGGCGAGGAGCAGTTCCGGCAGAATGCCACAGCTCATGGCATGAGTGTGCCCCAGTACCGTGAGGCGCTGACCCAACGCTACCGGAAAGTACTGTCGACTTTTAAGGCTAAAACCGAGAAGGCCAAGGAGAAAACGGGATGAAGAACGAAAAGACTCAGTCCACAATCGGGCTCGACATCGGGACAAGCCGGATTGTCGCGGCCTGCCGGGTGAACCAGGAAGAGAGCGTGCGGGCGCAGCTCAATGCGTTTGTGACGCTGCCGTACTCCCGGCTCGCCGAGAACAGTCTGAAGCGGGAAGATGTCCCCCATGCCGTCCACGACGGCCAGTTGCTGGTCTTCGGCGACGAGAGCGCGCGTCTGGCCGACATACTGGGGCGCGAGATCCGGCGTCCCATGACGCGCGGGATCCTGAACTCGAGCGAGCCCGAGTCCATGGCGCAGATCAAGTCCATCATCGCCACGGTGCTCGGCGATGCCGACAAGGCCTCCAAGATCTGCTTCAGCGTGCCGGCGCCGCCCTTGGCTGGCGACGACAATCTGACCTATCATGAGGCGACCGTCCGGCAGATACTGGACCAACTCGGCTTCAAGGACCTCCGCAGCGTCAACGAGGGCGTGGCAGTGATCTACAGTGAGTTGGAGGAATCCAACTACACCGGCATCGGCGTGAGTTGCGGCGGCGGACTCTGCAACGTCGCCTTGGCCTATATGTCTGTGCCCGTGCTCAGCTTCAGTCTGGCCAAAGGCGGCGATTTCATCGACTCGAGCGCTGCCGCCGTTACCGGCGAACTCATCAATCGTGTGCGCCTAACTAAGGAGAACAGCTTCCGTTTCAACGGCCATTTCGTCGATACGGTCCATCAGGCGCTGGCGGTCTACTACGACGACATGATCCAGAGCATCGCTCAGGGCCTGAAGGACGCCTTCTCCACCTCGCGCGATGTGCCCAGATTCGGCCGCCCCGTGCCCCTGGTTCTCAGTGGCGGCGGTGTGCTTCCGTCGGGCTTCCGGGAGAAGTTTGAGCGGGCCATAGCCGG
>JBBQLF010000700.1:0-2430 GCA_038327695.1 Bryobacterales bacterium | reverse complement strand
CGCCCCGGCCGGCCTAGCGAACGCTGCCCAGGCCGCCATTCGTTTCACATCCACCACCCAGTACAGCCCGAGGAACAATACAACGCTGATCGCGGAACACCACAGGCACCACGCCGGCGTCGCACCCAGCTTGGCCACGCCGAACCCCTTCAGCATCCAACCCGCGCCGAAGAGGGCCGCCGCGTAACCTACAGCCCAGAGCGCCCTCTGGCGAAACGTCTTCGCAAAGGACCCGTCGAGGAATATCTGGGAAGCCACGATCCCAGCCATGGTGATGGACGCCAGATCGCCCCGGCCGAATGGCCCCGCCCAGCCCAGCCGCGACACCACGTTCAGCCCGCACAGCACTACCAGCAGCACAACCGGCGCCCACTGCCACTTCCTCAGCGGCACGTACAAGAGGCACACCGCCAGGTAGGTGCGCGCGATCAAGCCGAGAATCTCCCAGTAGGAAAAGTCCAGCCAGGCGACCTGACCGTCCGCCACGGTTCGCCGGAAGATGGCAAGCATCGAGGCGAGCATCAGGAAGCCCAAGACCCTCAGGCCCCAATAGCGCCGCTTCGGCCCCGATGGGGGATAGACGTTCCACAAGAGAATGGCTCCGCTGAAACCCACCAGGCTCCACACGCGCCCGCTGACGCCGGTCCAGTGCGGGTCCACCTTGCCGCAGTTGGCGATGAAGATGCCCAGAATCGACAGGCTGGCAAAGCGCCGCAGGATGTGGCGCCACAACTGCCACTGCGATCCGCCGCCCTCCAGCCGCCGCTGGACGGACAAGGGAATCGACATGCCAACGATAAACAGGAAGGCCGGAAAGACGACATCCACATAGGTCATGCCGTTCACTCCGCGCGGCATGTGATAGGTCCACCAGGGCAGCCCTTAGACCCCGGCCAGATCGTTCACAAAGATCATCACCAGCATCGTCAGGCCGCGGAAGATGTCGATAGAGAGGATTCGCGGCGCGCTCATCGCAAACGGGCGAGCACAGCAGCCTTCAACGCCGCCTCTGCTTCCGGCGTGAACGGCGTGACCGTCGTCTCATAGCCGCCCTCCGGAAATGCCTGCTTCGTCGGCAGATACCCCAGCCAGCCGTTCGTGTAGCCGAAGTAAAACGTGTTCGCGGCGGGCGACTGCTTGCGCACGTCCATGGCAATCTCGCAGAACAACTCCAGCGGCGCCGCCCACAGTGCCGTTTCCGCATTGATGCGCAGGAACCGGACCGGGAGCCGCACCTGTGATTGCGGAGAGAGGTACGCGGCCAGCTCCTCCGGCCATTTCAGGCCGGGCTTCATCGGCGTCTCGACGATCTCTTCGCCCGCCTTCAGGTTCACCGCGGAAGCCCCCGGCGCCAGCGCCCGGCTCGCCTGCAAAATGCGGTCGCCTAGCAGCACATTGAACTCCGTGATGCGCACTCGTTTGAAGTCGTCATACACGCTGTAGATGGGCGCAATGTCCCCCGTCGCGCCATTGATAAACAGCATCGGCGCGCCCAGCTTTTGCTCCACGTAGGCCGCGACGAGGCCCGGGGCGTCGCCGCTGATGAGCTGGTTCCTGCCGCCCAGCACCGTGCCGTGCATGGCGTAGTTGGCGATCAGCGCGATGGGCGAACCGTCCAAGCGGTCCAGCCGGATCAGACCCACCTGCCGGTCCACCGGGCCGTCCGGATTCAGTCCCAGCGAGATGCGGCCGTCGGGGTCCCGCGAGCGCCGGTTGATATTGGCGTTCGACGTGGTGGCGCCCACGCTCAACCGCGCCGGAGCCAGCTTCGACCTCGCCTCGACGATTCCGCCGATCAGCTTCTGCTTCACCTGGCGCGCATACTCCCAATCGGGCTCGTGATCGTAGCGGCCGGCAAGGAACGCACTCGCCAGCCCCGGCGGCCCCAGTTCCGGCGCCGAATGGGTGTGCGTCACGGACCACCAGACGTTCATCCGCTCGATGCCGGTCTGCTGCTTCAGCTCCGCGCAGAATTCGTCGTAAAACGCGGGCGAAAACAGCGCGATGTCGGTGGAAACGAGGAAGAACTGCGTGCGTCCGTCATCCAGCGCGACAATTTTGTGAAACAAAGGATCATGCACACCGGTGGACTGCCGGGCCGCGTAGCCCAGCAGCCACTGTGGCTTGTCCGGCGTGATGTCGATCTTGACGGCCGAGGCCCGGAACTGGCCCCACGCCGCCCACTGCATCAGAACCGCCGCCAGAATTCTGTACGCCATGACAGCCGCTCCTCAAGCCCGCACGGCGGCCGGATACGCCTTCCGCACCGCCATCACAATGTCGTCCAGGTCCTGCCGGCTGTACTTCGGTCCCACCGGCACACCGGCAAACCGCGACAGAATGTCGATGGTGCGGGGGCACGACGCCGCGCCATAGCGGATCGCTTTGCCGCGGGCCGACGTCCAGGAAGGCCACGCCGGATGCACCGTG
>JBBQLF010000699.1:0-2434 GCA_038327695.1 Bryobacterales bacterium | reverse complement strand
TGAGCGACCACGTTCTTCGAAATGGGGCTGAAACGAGCCTGAGGGATGATGTTGCCTGGGAACGGCTGGCGGACACTCCCCGCTGTTGTCGCCGGATCATAGATCAACGGTACGCCGGCTTCGGTGAAGTTGCCCTGCTTCATCAGCGCCGTGGGCACGGTCATCTGTGGGAACGCGGGCGTGATGGGCCGCATGTCCTTCGTATAAGTGAAGTACCAGAAGGTCTTATCCTTCCCGTTGTACACCTTTGGAATGATCACAGGTCCGCCTGCCGCTCCGCCAACTTCGTTGATCCGCTCCTTCGGCTTGAAACTGGTGGCTGGATTCGTGCTTGAATTCCGCACCCACGCGTTAGCGTTCCAAATGTCGCGCCGCATGTTGAGAAATGCCGTGCCGTGGAACCAGTTGGTGCCACTGCGGGCCACGTACATCTCAATGCTTCCCCCGATGCGGCCATATTCAGCCGAGAAGTTGCTGCCCACCAGCTTGAACTCGGAGAACATCTCCGCCGAAGGGAAGGTGAGCATGGTGCTCGACTCGACGTTCAGCGAGCTGGCACCATCAATGATGATCTCCTGCCCGCGGCCGCCTGAGCCGTTGACGCTCTGCTCGCCATTGTTCGTCACGCCCGGCATGTAGTTCACAAAGCTGCGGGGGTTGCGGACGCCGCCGGTAAACAGCGGCAGATCGCTCATTAACTTCACTGAGACGTTGTTGCCGCGTTCCGACGTCGACGTGTCCAGTATTGGAGCTTGGTCCGTGACGGTGACCGTTTGCTGCACATCGCCCACCTCCAGGCTCACATTCATATCGATGCGTTGGGCGATCCTGATCTCGATATCGGACCGGCTCATCTTCTTGAAGCCGGCCTTTTCCGCGGTGATTGAGTAAACGGCAGGGGGGAGCGCGGCGAAAACGTACAGCCCGGCATCCGAGCTGACCGTTTCAATCTTGGCCCCCGACGCGACATTGGTAGCGACAATCCTGACTGCTGGCACGCCGGCGCCGGTGGAATCGACCACCGTTCCGGCCAGCGAACCTGTGGCTGTCTGTCCCCAGGCAGCCAGTCCAAGCGCTGCGATAAGCAGCGCAGTCGAAATTATGGATCTCATATACTCCTTAGCAAACGAGCTGATTCGAACTCTCAAAGCGTAACTGCAATTCTAGGCAGTTAGTCTAGCGGCGTCAAGCCACTTGTTTCAAAGGACTTATCTGTCCTGAATAGTCAGCTTGGCGAAACGCACAACAGGGTGCGGTCTTTCCTGCTGGAGTTCCAGGCCGCGGCCGGCGCAGCCTGGCCGTCTTCCTGGTCAGCGAATTCCAGGCAGGTAGCGCCAGCGGGTTCGGCGGCGATAGTGCTCGTACTCATCGCCGTGGCGTTCGATGAGGCCGCGTTCCTCCTCGGCGATGCGCATCTCCGTACCGGCCAGGTAAATAGCGATGGCGATCCCCAGTTTCAGGCCCGTGGCCACCAGCAGGCCCGTGGCGGCCAGCATACCCAGGAACGCAAAGTAGAGGGGGTGGCGCAGGAGCGCGTAAACGCCGGTGGTGACCAGCGTCTCCGGGCCGGCGCCTGCCGGGATGGAGCGCAGCGACCACAGGAAGACCCCCGCCGCCAGCGGTGCCAGCAGGACAACCAGGGCGAGCTGCAGCGGCGCAGGACGGAGTGGTCCGCTGGTCATCGAAAGCGTCAGCGCCATCGCCGAGGCAACCTGAAGCAACGCTCCAATGGCGGCCGGGGCCGTGATGCGCGCGCTCGATGCGGCTTGGCGGCGCAACGCCGGAATGGCGCCCATCGCGGCGCCCACGGCAAACGCGAGCCACGCGCCCAGATAGGCGCAGAAGGCGGCGATGCGGAGGGCGCCCGGCGCCATCACGCCAACTCGCGGATCTCGATGTGGCGGAAGTGCACTTCGATCCCTGGCCCGGAGTGGACCTGCAGCGCGATGATGCCGCGCTGGTTGATGCCGGCTTCGGCCTCGGTGTAATCCACTGTGCGCATGCCGTCCAGCGTCAGCGTGATGTGGTTGCCCAGCGCGCGAATCGTGTAAGTGTGCCAGCCGGACTTGTCCAGCTTGGCGATGACGCCGGCCGGCGCCTCGGCCAGGACCCGCCTCCGGCGCGACTCGTCATAGAGGCAGCCCCAGTATTTCTCGCCGATGTCGGCCTGGTAGCCGGAGAGCTCATGCGGCTGCGCGGCATCGACGCTGCGAAACTGGACACCGCTATTGCCGATGCCATGGAGCAGGCGGAACTCGAGCGTCAGTTCGAAGTCCTGGTAGCTGTCGCGGGTGCGCAGAAAGTCGTTCCACTTCTGCCCCGAGTGCCGGCCGGCGATCATCCCATCGCGCGCCTGCCAGACGTTGGGCGTGTCTTCCACCCAGCCGTCCAGGTTGGTGCCATTGAACAGTCGGCGCGCGCTGGGCGCGCTGGC
>JBBQLF010000698.1:0-2440 GCA_038327695.1 Bryobacterales bacterium | reverse complement strand
CGCCCGCGCCCGTTGTGGAAGCGGCTGAGCCGGCTGCTCCTGCCGCACCGCCGCCGCCCGCGCCCGCGGTCGAAGCCGCGCCCGCGGAGACCGCGGCCGTCGTGGAGGAAGACGACGCCTCTTCGCCGGTCAGCCCGTTAGTGCGTCGCATGGCACGCGAGAACAACATTGACCTCAAAATGGTGCGTGGCACCGGCGCCGGTAACCGCATCACCAAGCAGGACGTGGAGAACTTCATGGCGGCGAAGCAGGCGCCCGCGCCGGCTGCAGCGCCGGTCGCCGCCCCGGCGGCCGTCGCCGCCCCGCCGGCCGTCGCCGCACCGGCGGCAGCGCCCGCCCCGCTGGGCCGCGTGGAGCCTGCCAAGGTGCGCGTCGAGCCGATGTCGATGATGCGGCAGAAGATCGCGGAACACATGGTGCACTCCAAGCACACCTCGGCGCATGTGACCACCGTGCATCGCGTCGATATGACGAAGATCGCCAAGATCCGCGCCAAGGTGAAAGAGGAGTTCCAGCAGCGTTACGGCTATGGATTGACCTTCCTGCCGTTCATCGCGCGCGCCGTGGCTGACGCGTTGCGCACGTTCCCGCTCTTTAATTCGTCCATCGAGGGGACCAACATCCTCTATCACACCGACATCAATATCGGCATTGCGGTGGCGCTGGAAAACGGGCTGATCGTCCCGGTGATTCACCAGGCCGACGAGAAGAACATCGTGGGCCTACAGCGCTCCATCGTGGACCTCGCCGCGCGCGCCCGCTCCAGGCAGTTGAAGCCCAATGAAGTGCAGGGCGGCACATTCTCCATCACCAACTTCGGTAGTTTTGGCTCGTTGTTCGCCACGCCGGTGATCAACCAGCCGCAGGTGGCCATTTTAGGCGTCGGCGCTGTGGAGAAGATGCCGGTTGTCATTGATGACGCCATCGCCATCCGCTCCATGGCCCATCTGGCTCTGACGTTTGATCACCGCCTGATCGACGGCGCGCTGGCTGACCAGTTCTGCCTGAAGGTCAAGGCCGCGCTGGAAAACTGGAGCGACCAAATCCTGTAAAATCGGGCACGGGGGAACCGTGTCCAACGCTTCAGCCGAACACCTGTTTTTGGAGTTTTCCGCCAAGAAACTCCGCCAGTTTCTTTCGAGAATTCACGTTTGCTTAGACAAGCTCGATGACGGGCAGATCTGGCTGCGCGGCGGAGACCACTCCAACGCCGTCGGCAATCTGTGCCTGCACCTGGCCGGCAACGTACGGCAATGGATCATGCATGGCGTAGCCGGGCAGCCCGACATGCGCCATCGCGACGACGAGTTCGCCGCCCGCGGCCAGGTGGCGAAAGCGGAGTTGTGGCAGCGCCTGAATGCCACCGTGCAGGAGGCCTGCGCGATTCTGGAGCAGGAGTCCGCCGAGGATCTGCTGCGCATCATCCGCCCGCAAAACTACGATGTGACGGCTCTGGAGGGCATCTACCACGTAGTGGAGCACTTCGCGCAGCACACCGGCCAGATTCTCTACGCTACCAAGGCTCTCAGCGGAGAGGATCTGGGCTTCTACCGCCACCTCGCCGGCACCGCCCAACCGCCGCCGCCTCCGGCAGGCCAGGAGACGCCGTGATCTCACTCCGGCCGGCTGAGCCGGAGGACTTTGCCGCCATCCGCGCGGTTTTGCTCAGCGCATTCGAGACGCCGGAAGAGGCAGGTCTCGTCGAGGCACTTCGCGCTGAAGGCTGTGTGGTTCTTGAACTGGTTGCCGAGACTGGCGAGCGCGTCATTGGGCACATTCTCTACAGCGAACTGCCCATCGAATCGGCCGCCCGCACAGCACGCGGGGCCGCACTGGCGCCCATGGCTGTCCACCCGGCACACCAACGGTGCGGCGCCGGCGGAGCGCTGATTCACATGAGCCTGCCGATGCTGGCGCATCAGGGGGTCGAAGCCGTCGTGGTCCTCGGCCACGCCGCCTACTACCCGCGCTTTGGCTTCTCAGCGACTCTCGCCGTCAACCTGGACACACCGTTCCCCGGCCCGCACCTGATGGCGATGGAACTGGAGCCGGGCTCCATTGAGGGACTCGCCGCGCGACCCCGTTACGCCCGCGCGTTTGGGCTGTAGCGCGCCGCTCATCGCCGGAAAGCAGCCGCTCATCGGCTTTCGCTCAGCGCGCCGGCAAGCCGGCCTCAAGCTGGAACAAAGGAGCCGCCTATGTTCCGCCTCATCGCCCTTGTTCTCGCCGCCGCACTCGGCCAACCGGTGGCGGAGGCCGCCACGTCCGACGCCCACTCTGCCGCGCTCTGCCAACCGGTGGCGGAGGCCGCCACGTCCGACGCCCACTCTGCCGCGCTCGGCCAACCGGTGGCGGAGGCCGCCACGTCCGGCGCCCACTCTGCCGCACTCGGCCAACCGGTGGCGGTGGCCGCCGAGCCCGACGCCCGCTCCGCCGCACT
>JBBQLF010000697.1:0-2448 GCA_038327695.1 Bryobacterales bacterium | reverse complement strand
CGCAGGTAGATCTCCGTGCCGCCGACTCCGCCGGGGATGAGGTAGAGCGCGTTGATGCCAATCCGCAAGTGCGCTCCTACCTGGCTTGCGCCAGGGCGAGGCCGCGCTGGGCCGCGGCGTTGGCGGGATTCAGTTCCAGCGACTTCTGAAAGTCGGCCAGCGCCGGCGCCTTCTCGCCCAGCGCCAGCCGGACGTTGCCGCGGTAGGCAAAGGCGTTGTCGTCGCCGGGATTGAGCGAAATGGCTTTGTCCAATGCCTCCAGCGAGGCCTGGAACTGATTCTGCTTGCCGAGTAACATGCCCAGGGTGGCCCAGGAATGCCAGAAGTTGCCATGAGCGACCGCCTCCCGGAGCTTGGCGATGGCTGCGTTGGGGTTCCCCGCGCAGTCGAGCGCCAGCCCCCAATCCACAAACAGGCGGTCGTCCGGCGGTTGCAGCCTAGCCGCCCGCTCGTAGGTGGCCGCGGATTCAGCGCAACGGCCCTCCTGGTAGTAAGCGAAGGCGAGCTGGAACTGCGAGCGCCCATTGTTGGGATTGCCGCGAACTGAGTCCTGCCACATCGCCAGCGGGCTGGTGTAGACGTCGTTGCGGTGCATTGTGATGGCGGCCAGCAGAACCAGCAGTGCGGCGGCGCCCACCATGCGCGCGGGGCTGATCTTTACGCGCGAGACGAAGTCCGCGATGACCAGGACAAGCCCGAGCGAGCCGAGATAGACGCGCCGCTCCACCAACGGGTCCGCGATGGGCAGCAGTGAAGAGGTGGGGGCCAGGAAGGCGAGAAACACAAAGACTCCGAGCGAGGCAAGCGGAAACCGCTTGCGCCAGATCCATGTTCCGGCTACCAAGGCCAGCAGGGCGATCAGTCCCAGCGCGGATCCAATTCCGCCCGGGGCCTTCGCCATGGGGAAGCCGTGGTCCAGGTTCTGTCCAATCGGGAGGAGGAACAGGCGGAGGTAG
Organism: Bryobacterales bacterium; assembly: GCA_038327695.1. GTDB lineage: Bacteria > Acidobacteriota > Terriglobia > Bryobacterales > Bryobacteraceae > Paludibaculum. The sequence goes on along the minus strand of JBBQLF010000697.1, from coordinate 1,492 downwards.
ATCCACAGGGTCTGAAACTGGGTCACCAGATAATCCAGTGGCGTGACTCCGCTCAACGCACCGGCCGTGCCTTCTCTGCCGGCGACTTCGAGAGCATAGAGGCCACCAACGCCGGCTGCCGCGAAGCTGACCAGGTAGATCCGCCAGTTTGGTGCGACCGCGGCCAGGAGCGAGCCCTGGCGCAGCAGGACGTCGATCAACAGGATGACGACGACGCCGGCCACGGCTGGCTCTTTGCTGAGGATCCCGAGCCCCATGAGAACCAGAATGGCCGCGGAGTTGCCCCAGCCCATGCCGTCCCCGCGTTTGCCGAGGAAGAGTGCGATGGCGGAATAGGTGAACAGCGCGCAGAGTACCTCTGAGCGGGAGGCCACGTAGGAGACCGCCTCAGTCTGCAGGGGATGGAGCAGAAAGACGGCACAGGCGGCAAAGGAGCTGAGCGAGGCGGCGCGCGTTTCGATGCCCACGCGCCGGCAGAGCCGGCGGACAATGACGAACACCAGCCAGCCGTTCACGCAGTGCAGGATGATGTTCTGCAAGTGATACGGCAGCGGATTCATGTCCCATGCCAAGCGGTCCAGCTCAAAGCTCAGATTGCTGATCAGGCGGACGCCGCGCCGCAGGTAGATAATCAGGGCTTCGCCGCCATCGGGCCGCAAGGCGGGCAGCAGAAGGTCGTCAAACAGAAAGGGCCCGCGTAAGGCGGGCAGGTAGATGAGGGCGGTGAGGGCAGCCAACGCCGCGCCCCACCACCAGGGGATATCCGGACGTGGCGCCGGCGGGGCAGGCCCGGCCTGCAGGATGGGTTCAGGATTTCGCTTCTTGCTCTTCATTCTTCTGATGGAGTTTGTATTCCAGAATCGCTACGCGCTGCGTGAGCGTGATGTTCATGTCTTTCAGGCCGGAGACGATCCGCGAAAACCGGTAGAAGACGCCCAGAAAGACGGCCAGAATGCCCAGTACCAGCGGTGCGGCTTCGTTGTCCAGGCCGATGTAGGCGGCGCCCCTTGTGAGAAGCCGGTGGCTGCGCGACAACACGAGCAAGGTGATGGCCGCGGCCAGCCAACTGACCGAATGCTCCACCCGGATGTGCTCGCGCCGCAGGGAGCGCATCACGATGATGACCAGCACGATGCCAAGAATCGCCAGAATGTCGAATAGCCGATCCATGCGAGGCTACCTCTTGCCCGGTTCTTTGCGGCTCCGCCCGTCGAAGCGCAAGATGTTCACGAACACGCCCAGCAGAACGTGGATGACGTAATACACCGATTTTAGCGCGGTGATCGAACTGCGCCCCGCCATCCGCCGCCGCATGCGGCAGGGCACCTCTTCAAATGTAAACTGGCGCCGCTGCAGCACGACCAGCGTTTCAATCTCCGGGTACTCGAGCGGGAAGCTGCGGCTGAATACTGCCAGCGCGCGCCGGTTGACGGCGACGAAGCCCGACGTCGGATCGCTCACCGCCCGGCCGAGTATCGGGCGCAGGAGGAGG
>JBBQLF010000696.1:0-2465 GCA_038327695.1 Bryobacterales bacterium | reverse complement strand
GTGGCGGCCAGTTGCGGATGGCCCATCAGCGCCACGCCCGCCACGGAGGCCAATTGGGAGAGGTTCCATGGCCCGCTCACTTCGGCCACCAGCCAGCCATGTTCCTCCAGGCGCGCGATGGCCCGGCCGGCCAGCGCGCTTTTGCCCACACCGCCGATGCCGGTGAGCTGATAGCCCGCCTTGCGCCCGATGGCGTCCACGGTGGGCGGGTGGTCATTGAGAACACGGAGCAGCCGCCGCAACTCCTGGCGGCGGCCGACGAGCTGGTCCGCGGTGAGCCTGGGCACCAAGCCGGTGGATAGATTTCGCGCGGGCGCCTGCAGAGGCTGCTGAACGAGACGGCGGTCCAGCAGGGGCTGCTCGTCCGAGGCCAGGAACAGCGATGGCGTGGCATACTCGGCCAGCGCCTGGCCGAGCGTGCTCTCCCCGCGGGCCAGCGCCTGCCGCCGGGCCTGCTCCAGAGCCCGCCGGGCCTGCGCCAGGGCGACGCTGGCGAGCGGGCGCTCGCCCTGGCTGAGATGGTCGTAGAAGGCCTTGGCCAATTGGGTGGCGTAGTGATCCGGGACGGCCGACTGCATGGCGACGACGGCCGGCACGCCGTGGCGAAGCAGTTCCTGGGCCAGCCCGGCGGTATCGGAATCCGCGGCGCCGCTGTGGCAGGAGGCGAGAAAGACGAGCGGCGCGGGGCGGCCGGATTCCCGCAGCGCGGCGGCGAGTTGCGCGGCGGTGACCGGGCAGGGCGCGCCGTCTTCATCTTCCAGCTCGATCCGACCGGCGCTGCCATGGCCGGAGAGATGCAGCACATGGTAGGTATCGTGCTTCAGCGCGCTCCGGATCTCGTCCAGGCCGCCCACTTCCAGGATGCGGACGGCGGCGTTGTTGAAGCGCTGGGCGTCCTGGATGGCGTCCAGGATGCTCTGCAGCTCGCGTTCGTAGTCCAGTACCGTGTTGGGTGTCTTGTCCTCGTCCGGCGCGCCGACCGCCACCAGAATCTTGAGCGGGCCCGGCCGCGGCTGCGGCGCCTGAGCGGCACAGCCGGCCAGACGCCGGGTCATGGTGACGCCGGGCTGGAGGGCGGGCACGCAGCCGCTGGAGAGGCTGGCCGCTTCAAACGGAATGGCGATCAGATCCGCATTGGCGGTCTCAATGGTCAACTCCAGCGGTTCGCCCGCCGCCACCGCCCGGCCGAGGCCTTCCTCCAGCGCCCGGTCTATGGCGCCGGGAAAGAGGAGCCGGCCCACGGCCCGGCCCAGATGGCTGAGGCCGCGTTCGCGCTCCGCCGCCAACTCCTGGACACTGGCCTGCCGGCTGGCGGGCGGGCGCGCGTGGAGGAAGTCCGCATAGGAGTAGTGGAAGCCGGAGCCGAGAGTGACCTTTTCTGGTTGGCCGGCCAGCGGCGCGCCGTCCCGTTCCGCGTCCACAGTGATCTGGCCATTATTGGCTTTTGTGAGGCGGATGAGGAAGCGGTGCGGCGTGAGCGTCTGGCGCGGCGGGGCCAGCGGCGGCTTGCCGGTGCTGCCGTAGATGGCGTCGATCAGTTGCGGGATCTGATCCACACCCAGCCGGGAGCGGGCCCTGAGGAGCGGCGGGAGCGGCACATGGGGATCCAGCATGACCGGGATTACGCGCTTTCCGTCTTCCACTGCCTGGCAGGTGAGCGCGCTGATCTCGGCCTGGACCCACTTGCCTTCCTGGACATCGCTGGAGAAGAAGATCAGACCGGCATCACAGGATTCCAGGCCGCGGTTGATGGCGGCGACGAAGTCCTGGCCGGGCTGGATCTCCCATTCATCCACCCAGGCCTCGATGCCGGCGGCGATGAGTTGCCGGGCGACCTCTTTCACCGTGGACTTGTCTGTGCGGCGGTGGCTGCAGAAGACCTTCGGGTTTTGTGGCATGGGACCTGCTCACTGATTATGTACCGGGACGGGGGCGCGGTGGCGGAGATCGCCGGGGCAGCGAGCGGCCACCTGGAGATGGCGGCTCGCGGCAGGAACCCGGATTGCGCGGGTGGAGTGGCCGCGAAATAGCTGGGCCGCTATTTCCTCCTGTCGCACTCCGCGCAGCGCTGGACCAGACGCCGCGCATGGTCCAGCGACAGCGGTGTTCCACCGCCGGGGGGCGAATTGGGCGAGCGCTCGACAGTCCCGCTCCATGGCGGGAGGAACGGCGAGGTCCTGATGTGGATGAGGCCCGAGATCCGGACGAACTTCTGGCAGCACTGGGCGATGCACTGCAGCCCGTTGCCGGAGACGATGCGGGGGGAAGCAGGACGGGGTGAACGAGCATTCGATGGTGCTGGAGAATGGGTCGCGGGTGGTGGTGGTGCCGGGGCGGGAGGAGTTCATCCGGGGGTTCTCGGCGGTGACGTTTCTGATTATCGACGAGGCGGCGAAGGCACCGGATGCGCTGTATGCGGCGCTGACTCCGATGCTGGCGACGACGGACGGGATGCTGTGGGTGAT
>JBBQLF010000695.1:0-2491 GCA_038327695.1 Bryobacterales bacterium | reverse complement strand
AGAAGGAAGAGACCCAGGGTGTGATGGTGCGGGATCTGATGGATCGCGCCTTCGGCGGCAGCGCCGCGCAGTTGGTGATGCGCGCCCTCTCGGAAGGTGAAGCGTCACATGAGGAAATCGACGCTATCCGACAGATGCTGAAGGAGTATGAGCGATGACAATGCAAGAGGCATTGAGCTGGACTCTGATCCATTTTCTCTGGCAAGGCTCCGCCATCGGGCTGGCGGCCTTGGTGGCGTTGTGGATCGCTCGGCGGCCGGAGACGAGGTATCTCATCGGCTGCCTCGCCTTGGTAGCCATGGCCCTGTCGGCAGCCGGGACATTCGCCTGGCTCTGGAGCACCACCCCGGCCCCGCTCCTGATCGTCTTCGCTCCGCCGCCCCCTTCCTGGGAACTCATCCTGCCCTGGGTGAACCGCGTCTGGGCGGCTGGCTCCGCCGCGCTCCTGCTCCGCGCCCTCGGGGGATGGACCGTCGCACGGCGCCGCACGCGGACCGGCCTGACCCCGCTCACCGCCGAGTGGCGGGCCCGCGCCGCCAACCTCGCCCGGCGTCTCGGCCTGGAGGGGCGGGCACGCGTCTTTGAATCCGCCGTCGTCACCGTGCCCATGGTATTCGGCTGGCTGAAGCCGGTGGTGCTGCTCCCGGCCTGCGCCTTGAGCGGGCTGACGCCTGCCCAGGTCGAGGCCCTTTTGGCCCATGAACTCGCCCACGTCCGGCGCCACGACTATCTGGTGAACCTGGTGCAGACGGCCATCGAGAGCCTGCTCTTCTACCATCCGGCGGTCTGGTGGATCTCCGCCCGCATGCGGCGCGAGCGCGAGCTCTGTTGTGATGCAGTGGCAGTTGAAGTATGTGGGGATAAGCTTCTGTATTCCAAAGCTTTACTTGGAATAGAAGAGGCCAGAATGGCGATGGTGATGGCGGCCAATGGAGGCAGCCTCAAAGAGAGAATCGGGAGGGTTTTAGGTATGGACGATCAGAGAAAGATGGGATGGACGCCGGCATGGCTGCTCGGCGGCGTGTTGACGATCTGTATGGGCGTGGTGTGGGCCCGGACCGAGCAGGCGCCGCCGCCACCGCCCCCGCCGCCACCGGCGGCCAAGTCCACCAAGCCACCGCAGCCGCCCCAGCCACCTCAGCCGCCCCAGGCCGAGCTCAAACGGGCGCAGGAAGACCAGCGTCGCACCCAAGCTGACATGGAGCGAGCGGCCCGGGAACGCCAGGACATGACTGTCGAGCAACGCGCCCAATTGAAGCAGGATCTGGACCGCGTCCGCGAACAAATCGTCGCGTTGACCAGCGAGAGCCAGAGACTGGCGCAGGAGCTGGCCGGGAAGGCCCGTCACTCCGTCACTCAGTCCTCCACCCTCCAAGAGGCCGAAATTGACCGGCGGATCCGTTACGTCGAGCAGCGCTTTTCCCTGAACGGCGTCAACGGTCTGCTGACAGATCGCGGCCGCACCTACTTGAAGCTCGGCCCACCCGACGAGATCGAATCCCACCCGGGCAAAAGCGAGTTCTGGTTCTACCACGACGGCAACCGGATGTTGTCCTTTGACGGGGCAGGGAAGCTGAAGCAGTAATCCGCCCCACCTACTTGAAACTCGGCCCACCCGATGAGATCGAATCCCATCCAGGCAAAGACGAGTTCTGGCTCTACCGCGATGGCAACCGGATGTTGTCCCTTGACGGGGCAGGGAAGCTGAAGCAGTAATCAGCCGCACCTACTTGAAACTCGGCCCACCCGACGAGATCGAATCCCACCTGGGCAAAAGCGAGTTCTGGCTCTACCACGACGGCAACCGGCTGTTGTCCTTTGACCCGGCGGGCAAGCTGAAGCAGTAATCCACCCGCACCTACGGCAGGACGGCCGGCGACGCCTCGTCAGCGGCCACCTCAGTAGCGCGTTCGATCACGCCCGTCCGCTTGGGGGCCGTCTGCCCATCGCGTCCGGTGGCCCGGCGCCACAGAAATCGCACGCCCTTACCGGCCTGATAGACCGGGTTGTTGAAGGTGAAATCGTTGCTGATGGTCAGCACGAGTTTGCGGCCCATGCGCTCCACCTTGCCGCCACTCACCGGCAGCGGATCGCCGCTCGCCAGTGTGCGCAATGGCCGGCGGCACGGATTCAATTCCAGCACCGCCACCGCGCCATCGGTCTGGATCAACTCGCCGGTGGAGACCTTCGTCTGCTGGGGCACCCACGGTCGCTCCACCAATTGCCCCGCGTCGACGCACCCGGTATAGACCAGGTCATTGATGATCTTGGCGCGCTCGTTGTCGATGTTGCGGTCAATCGCGTGAATGAAGTGGTTCTTCCGGAACGCCCACGTGACGGCGATATCCTGTGTGGACGATGCCGCGTGCAGAGCCCGCCCGTTCCATTGATCTGCCTGATCGTACACTCGCAGGTGGTGCCGTTTGGAGTAGCTGTTCAGCGCCTTGGAAAACTCAAGCCGGGCCGGCGCTTCGTCCAGCGTCATCGCGCT
>JBBQLF010000694.1:0-2492 GCA_038327695.1 Bryobacterales bacterium | reverse complement strand
ATCCCAAGGCCGCCTACCGCATGGAGGGCGAGCCGGAAAATCCCAAGCCCGGCAAGGCCTTCCCCGTGCTGTTGCCGCAGGTGGACTCCGACGGCATCGACCTGGGCGGTATCCGTCTGCCTGTGGTGGCCGCTCCGCTCGGCACCTTCACCGGCTGGAACCTGCGCACGCCGGAGACCGGCTCACCCAAAGAAATGGCGCCGACGCTTGGGGCGTTTTTCGCGTTTTCCAACGAGCAGATCGCCACTCGCTACGGCGCCAGGGACGCTTGGCTGAAGCGCATAGGCGAGGAAACGGACAAGCTGGTCCAGCAGCGGTTTCTACTGGAACGCGACAAGGTGAAGGTTCTGGAGCACGCCGGGCAGTTGTGGGATTTCGTGGGGAAATAGCCGGAACGCTACACTGGTAGCTTATGGGCGCACCTCCGCAACCTGAACCACCCAAGATGCCGATCGCCGGCGTCAAGAATCTGATCACCGTCGGCTCCGGCAAGGGCGGCGTGGGTAAGACCACAGTCTCCGTGAACCTGGCCATCGCGCTGGCGCAAATGGGCCACAAGGCCGGCCTGCTCGACGCCGATGTCTACGGGCCCAACGTCCCTCTCATGATGGGCATCTGCGACACGCCCTACGCTGTGGAGAACCGCATCCAGGCGCTGGAACAGCACGGCGTCAAGCTCATGTCCATGGGCTTTCTCAACCCCGGCGACAAGCCGCTCATCTGGCGCGGGCCCATGCTCCACAGCGTCATGCAGCAGTTCATGCGGCAGGTGGATTGGGGCGAGCTCGATTACCTCCTCATCGATCTCCCGCCCGGCACCGGAGACGTCGCGCTCAGCATCATCCAGACCGTGCCCATCACCGGCGCCATCATCGTCAGCACTCCTTCCGAGGTCGCCCTCGAGGATGGCCGCAAGGCGATTCTGATGTTCCGCCAGGTCAAGGTCGAACTCATCGGATTCGTCGAGAACATGAGCTACCTCATCGTCCCTGGCACCAATCAGAAGATCGACATCTTCGGCGAGGGCGGCGGCAAGCGCACCGCCGAGGCGATGGATGTGCCCTTCCTCGGCCAACTGCCGCTGAATCCGAATGTGCGCGTCGGCGGCGATACCGGCCGGCCGATCGCCTTGCTGGGCGAGGCCAATCCGGAGGCCGCGGGCTTCTACGCCATCGCCCGGCAAGTGGTTGAACGCTGCAACGCCGGCCTGCGCAAAGCGCCCACCATGTCCGTTGAAGACTAAGGACTCGTCACGGAATAGCCACGCTGGCCCGGTACGCCCGCTTCGCCGCTGGCGGCATCTTCATTGCTTCCGGTAACTGGCAGGGCCAGACTGGTTTGCTTCCGCCCGCGGCACGCAATCGGGTTCTGAGCCGCGCGCGTCAGAAGGTGTGAAAAAATATGCAAAATCGGCGGACCGGCCGCGTGGGGGGACACGAAACCATCAGACGGCTCGCCAGAACGCGTCCTGGGGGTTCTTACGAGGCCTATACCGGTGGAAAATTCGCCTTTCGGGGCGGTTGTGATTATTTCACGCGTTCTTAGCAAGCGGCTGGAATGGTCATTTCCTGACGGGTCCTGACGCCACCGATTCACTGGCCCGCCGCGGCAAACCCGAACGCCTCAATCGCCACGCCCAAGCCGCGCGGGTCTTTGGCAGCCGGCCGGAACACCGTCGGAACAATCAGTTCCACCCGCACCCTCCGCTCTCGCGACTCCGGCAATGCCAGGCGGCCGCTTTGGCTCCCCTGGCCGGCGAATCGAATCTCACCCACCGGTGTGCCGTCCAGCACCACGTCAACGGCCGTCTCGCGCTGCTCGTCCGGCAAGCGCAGTTGCACTCGAAACTCGGTGGCGCTCGCCGGCTGCTGCAGAATGGCCGTGGCGTGCGGCGTACTCCATCGGTATCCGCGGTCAGGCCCGTGCCAGCCCTCGGTCAGCGCCCAGATGGGGTCCAGGCCGTTCATCCGGAAGTAGGCGGGATAGGCCGAATCCGGCTGACGCTGGATGGCGGCGAATCGCTTGGCCATCGGATCCCAGCCCAGCAGCACCACCGGCGCAACCGGTAGATGGGCCCGCTCTCGATCCGAGCGAATCTGGCTCACCGTCAACTGCATCGGCGGATACAAGTACCGCAACGCGCTCTCCACGCCCCAATCCGGCAGGCCCGGCGGGCTGGCCTCAAACACGAATTCGCTGGTGAATGGATGGGCCTGGACGAACTGCGCCAGTGCCGTCACGTACGGGCGGTTCTCCGCCGCCTCCTGTAAGCTCTCGGACCGCCGTGCGCGCAGCGCCATGTAGTCCATGGGTAGCCAGATGAGAAAAAAACCGGCTATGGCCAACCGGCCGCCCCGCTCAAACAAGGCGGTCAACGCGACCGCCGCGCCCACCATCGGCACGTACAGATACGTATCGTTGAGATGCTCCGGTAGCAGCAGCATGGGGCACAGCATCGCCCAGAACGCCGCGCACCCAAAGCGCAGCCGCCG
>JBBQLF010000693.1:0-2500 GCA_038327695.1 Bryobacterales bacterium | reverse complement strand
GATTCCCGGGCCCGCCGCGGCGAAGGCCACGTTACGCCGTGTTACAAAAGAGAATTCGTGCCCGCACTCATCCTCACCTTGCTCGCCGTAGCCCGTGTCTTTTTTCGGAGCGGCCGCGATTCCGCCATCGAAATCCTCGCGCTTCGGCAGCTGGTCGCGGTTTTCAAGCGTAGACGGCCGCGGCCGGAACTGAATTTCTGGGACCGGCTCTTCCGGACAGCGTTGCGTTACTTGTGGCCGCACTGGTCCGATGTCTGGGTCATCGTCAAGCCGGAGACGGCCGTGGCATGGCATCGTGCCGGATTCCGCCGGTACTGGCGCTGGCGATCCCGGTCTCGCGGTGGGCAGCCGAAGATCGCGGTGAAAATCCGGACGTTGATCCGGCGCCTGGCAGAAGAGAACACGGGCTGTGGCGCGCCTCGCATTCATGCCGGGCTGCAGAAGCCCGGTGTCGTCGTGTCCGGGCGAACTGTGGCGCGCTACCTGCGTCGAATTCGCCGGCGTGGCGATCTGGCCGAGCGGTGGCTTGCGTCTCTCGAGAACCGCCGCGAGGGGATTGCAGCCTTCGGCTTCTTCACGGTGCCAACGCGGCCCTTCAACGTGCTGTACTGCTTTTTCGTGATCGCGCCTGGACGCCGGAGGATCCTCCACTTCAACGTGACCCGCCACCCGGCTGCGGACCGGTTGCTTCCGCAATTGCGTGAGGCGTTTCCCGAAACACAGCCTTACCGATACGTGATTTTCGACAACGACACGAGTTTTGATCGAACAGTGACCGCGTTCCTGAAGGCGGCGGCACTGGAACCAACGCGGACGAGCATCCACGCACCATGGCAGAATGGAACCCCGAACGATGGGCCGGAAGCTGCCGCCGGGCAATGCTCAACCATGTGATCCCGTGGAATGAAACACACCTTCTGCGGCTCGTCCGAAACTACGTCGATTACTACCATGGGGACCGTCTGCATGAGACTCCTTGGAAAAGGACGTGGAAAAGGACGCACCGCTCCGCCGCCCCGTCGGAGGCAAGCCCGATGGCGGCGGCAATGGGATCGCGTACCACCGTGCCGGCGGTCTGCATCATCGCTACATTTGGCGCCGAGCCGCGTGAACGCCGCTGCCTTGAAAAACCGAAACCTGGAGACCGGCCCTGAAGCGGCGAATGGTGCCGGTGCGCGTGGGCGGGCATGATCGACGGCAGTCACCGCCGATTCTGCCCCACACACTCGCTGTCCGCGACGCGGCCGATGAGCATGTGGCTGCTGACAGGGGCCATACCCGTCGACCGCGGGATGGAATACCAACCGAAGCTATGTCCAATTGCGCGGAGGGATTCTGATACGGTCGCGTAGATCTCACCCAAAAAGCAGGAGGTCCCCGTAGCAAAACCCGCGTTTGGGTGACTGGACGGTGTCTGTGAGTCTATGAAAAGGAATGGTGGGCGCGGCAGGACTCGAACCTGCGACCTCCTGCGTGTGAAGCAGGCGCTCTAACCAACTGAGCTACGCGCCCGGAATGGCGGGCAACCTCCAGTTTACTACAGCTCCTCGTCCGGCTGTCGAGCTGCCCCCGGCAGGCGTACCCCCGGCAGGCGGCTGCTGTTGCCTGGCGCCAGCGCTACTATCGTTGCCATGCCGGATGATAGTAATCTGGACTTCAACAGCTCTGGGAAAGCTGCACTGGAGGCAACGATGAGCGAAGTTCGCGTTTTGGCCGGCACGCGCAAAGGCGCGTTCATTCTGACCGCGGATGGCACGCGGACCAAATGGAAGGTGGAGGGCCCGTTGTTCGCGGGCTGGGAGATCTACCATCTGAAGGGCTCCAAGGTGGATCCGAACCGGATCTACGCCTCGCAGTCCAGCGGGTGGTTCGGACAACAGATCCAACGCTCCAACGACGGCGGCCAGTCGTGGGAGCCCGCCGGTAACAAGTTTACCTACGACGGTGCGCCCGGCACGCACCAGTGGTTCGACGGCACGGAGCGGCCCTGGGAGTTCAAGCGCGTGTGGCACTTGGAACCCTCGCTCACCGGCCCGGACCACGTCTACGCCGGCGTGGAGGACGCCGCTCTGTTTCAGTCCGTCGATGGCGGCCAGAGCTGGCAGGAACTCGCCGGCCTGCGCGGCCACGGCACGGGGCCGGGTTGGCAGCCCGGAGCCGGCGGCCTGTGCCTGCACACCATCCTGCTGGACGCCTCCAACCCGGGACGGATCTTCATCGCCATCTCGGCGGCCGGCGCTTTCCGCAGCGACGACGCGGGCCAGACCTGGCGGCCGATCAACCGCGGCCTGGTTTCGAACTACATTCCCGATCCGAATGCCGAAGTGGGCCACTGCGTCCATCGCATTGCCATGCATCCGGCGCGCCCCAACGTACTGTTCATGCAGAAGCACTGGGACGTTATGCGCAGCGACGACGCCGGTGACTCGTGGCGGGAGGTCAGCGGCAACCTGCCGACCGATTTCGGATTTCCCATCGACGTCCACGCGCACGAGCCGGA
>JBBQLF010000692.1:0-2508 GCA_038327695.1 Bryobacterales bacterium | reverse complement strand
GGAAGATCGAGGACGGTCTGGCCAGTGGCCGGCATTGGGTGCGGCTCCGGGATCCGCGGGACGGCTCGCTGGTTCGGGAGTACGGACTCGGGGTGCGGTAAGGGCTTGGCCCGGCGCGCGCCGGGCAAGCTGGAGCATCGGTCAGAAGGGGTGGCCACGGGCGGCACTCTGAACTGGAAGATCGAGGACGGTCTGGCCAGCGGCCGGCATTGGGTGCGGCTCCGGGATCCGCGGGACGGCTCGCTGGTTCGGGAGTACGGACTCGGGGTGCGGTAAGGGCTTGGCCCGGCGCGCGCCGGTGATCTAAAAGACGCGGCGGCTCAAACGTTCCACCGTAAATTTGGCAGTGTCAGCGACGGCCATGACGGTCATTACGCCGGCCTGGACCGGATCGGTCACGACAAGATCGGCCGCGTCAGGAACACTGCCGGCCATATTGAGACTGACCACCAGCAAGCCCTGGGCCCGGACTTCCCGCACGGCCTTTTCGATTTCCCCACCCATCAACGAGCCCGCCAACACCAGTGCGCGCGCTCGCGGAAGGCGGGCCACAGCGCGGACGGCATCGGCGAGCGATTGCTCACCGACCAAAGGAATGGTATCGACCGAGATGTGCTCGCCGCGGATATTGTGGCGATCCGCCTCGCTGATAGCGCCGATGGCCACCTGGCCGACTTGCGCGCCGCCACCCATGATAATGATCCGCTTGCCGTAGATCTTCTGGAGGCTCTTCTCCGAAGCGACGTCGAGAACGCCGTGGGCGGCTGCGAGTTGGCTGAGGAGAGGCTCGGGGTTCTGCTCGAGGTCGATCTCAAAGTAGATGCGCGAATGACCGGGGCGGGCACACTGGAGCATCTCGACGGACCTGATATTGCCGCCATGTGCGGCAATGATGCCGGTGAGCTGGTGCAGGACGCCGGGCTGATCCAAGGCTTCAATGACAACGCCGATGAGTTCCACGCGCTCAGGCTCCGGCTTCGTAGTGGTCCAGGATGGCCTGCCACTTGCCCTGGGCCTCCAGGATCAGTTCGGTGGTTTCGCGCAGGGCGCCCTGGCCGCCGGGCACAGCCGTGACGTGATGGGCGCACGCCTTGACCTCAGGTACGGCGTTGGCCACGGCGACGGCGAGGCCGGCGCGCCTCATCAGAATGGCATCGGTCAGATCGTCGCCGACGTAGCAGACCTGGTCCGGGGTGAGGCCGGAATCGGCCAGGATCTCATGGAAGATGGGCAACTTCTCGGTGTTGCCCATGTAGCAATAGGCCATGTGAGAGGATCTGGCGCGCTCGCGCGTGGCTTGGGCGTCCCGCCCGCTGATGAGCCCGGTTTTGATGCCGGTCCGGTGAAGCCATTGCAGCGCGATGCCGTCCTGGGAGTCAAACAGCTTCACTTCAAACAGTCCACCTTCGGGGTTGGGCACGTGAAAGTACTTGCCGTCGGTGAGGACGCCGTCCACATCCATGAGGACGAGTTGGATGCGGGCGGCGCGGGCGCGGACATCCGGGGTAACCGATGGGGGCATGATGAAGGGCTCCTGGAAAGCGGCGGCGGGCTCTAGAATAGGATTGCAGTGCTGTTGGATCAGGCCGCCGCAACTATCTCTCGTTATAACATGTTGACGCCCGGCGCCCGCGTTGGGGTGGCTGTGTCGGGCGGAGCCGATTCAGTGTGCCTGCTGCACGTGCTGTTGCGGCTGGGGTGTTCCGTCCACGTATTACATGTCAATCATGGCCTGCGCGGGGCCGAATCGGATGGAGACGAGCGGTTTGTGGCGGACTTGGCGCAAGCGCTGGGCGTGCCGTTTGCCGGGTACCCGGGCAAGCTCCAGCGAGGCAACCTGGAGGCGGAGGCCCGGCGGCGCCGGCTGGAGCTGTTCTCCGCCGCCTGCGTGCAACATGGGCTGGGCGCGGTGGCGACGGGCCATACGCTGACGGACCAGGCCGAGACGGTGCTGTTTCGGGCCATGCGCGGCAGCGGGCCGGGCGGCCTGGCGGGGATCCTCCCCGTGACCCGGGAGGGGCTGGTCCGGCCGTTGCTGGAGGTGAGCCGGGCAGAAGTCCGGGCGTACCTGACGTCCGAGGGGCTGGTGTGGCGGGAAGATTCGTCCAATGGAGAAAGCCGCTTTGCCCGAAACCGGTTGAGGCTGGAGGTCCTGCCGTTACTGGAGTCAATTCTTCCGCAAACGGCCGGGGCGTTGGCCCGGCTGGCGTCGATCGCGGCGGAGGAGGAACGGTACTGGCTGGGCGCCGTGGAAGCGGTGTGGCGGCCGGTGCCGGCGGCGCCCGGCACGGTGATTCTGGCAGCGGACGATGTGGCGGCATTGGCGCCAGCGCTCGGCCGGCGGGTCGTGCGGCACGCGTTGGAACGGGCACTCGGACACTGCCGCGGATTGACGCTGGCGCAGGTGGACCGGATTCTGGATCTGGCGAGGCGGCCGGAAGGGCATGGCAAAGTGGTGCTCGGCTGGGGAGAGGTCTGGCGGTCGTTCGGCCAGTTGCGGGTGGCGAA
>JBBQLF010000691.1:0-2527 GCA_038327695.1 Bryobacterales bacterium | reverse complement strand
GGTGGCTGATGGAGTCCGGGGTGCCGGCGCCCTACGTCCTGGTGGGCCACTCCTTCGGCGGGCTGATGCTACGCCACTACGCGGCCCGGCATCGGGAGAAGGTGGCGGCCCTGGTGCTGGTGGATCCGCTGGAACCGGTGGAATGGTGCCCTTTGCGCCCGGAGAGCGCCTACCGGCTGGGAAAGGGCGTGATGCTGGCGCGCCGCGGAGCCACCTTGGCCCGGCTCGGCGTGGTCCGCCTGGCGCTGGACTTGCTGATGTCCGGGGCCCATACGATTCCTAAGCTGCTGGCGAAGGTCTCCAGCGGCAAGGGCAGTCCGGTGACTGACCGGCTGGTGGGCGAGGTGCGGAAGATGCCGGCTGCCGTCTGGCCGATGGTACGCGCTCATTGGTGTCTGCCGCGCAGTTTCCGGACCATGGCCGAGTACCTGGAACGACTGCCGGAAGTCTGCGGTCTGCCGCTCAATGACGGCGCGCTCGCGGAGTTGCCGCTGGTGGTGATCTCGGCCGCCAAGACCGGCCCGGCGGTGGTGGAAGCGCACCGCCGCACGGCAGCACTCTCCGCCCACGGCGTTCATGTGATGGCCGAAGCCAGCGGGCACTGGGTGCAACTGGACCGCCCCGATGTAGTCATCGAGGCCATCCGGCAGGTATCTTGAAAAGAGACATGAATCAAAAGATCGGTCGCAGGTCGTTTTTCGGGCGCGCCTCCGCGCTGGCATCGCTCGCCGGAGGTCTGGAGGCACTGCAAGCCGCGCAGAAGCCGGGTGCCCGGCCGCAGAACATCATCTGGATGGTGGCCGATGGGATGAGTCCTTCGGTGCTGCCGATGGCCGAGCATTTCTCGCGCCGCGTCCGCAATGGCAAGGGTTTGGTTTGGCAGGAGTTGCTGAACCAGCCGCGCGTCCACCGCGGATCGATGGACATGGCCTCGCTGGATTCCATTGTCACTGATTCCTCTTCAGCGTCATCAGCCTGGGGTTCAGGCTCGCGCATTTTCAACGGCTGGGTGAACGTGCTGCCGGACGGCACCAAGCTGACGCCCATCGCCCACCTCGCTCGTGACAAGCGCAAGCGCATCGGGCTGGTGACTACGGCTACGGTGACGCACGCCACACCGGCGGGCTTTGCCGCGGTGAGCCGCAAGCGGGACGATGAGCCGCTGATCGCGGAGCAGTATTTGAAAGTGGCCGATGTCGTACTCGGCGGCGGCCGCAAGTTTTTCGATGGCGCCTCGCGCGCCGACAGGCGGGACCTCATCGGCGACTTTCGCAATGAGGGTTTCGCCTACGCCGCATCCCGCGACCAGTTGCTGGCGCTGACGTCACCCCGGCTGCTGGGGCTGTTCTCGGCCAGCCATCTGCCCTACACGCTGGACCAGATCAACAGCGAGACGGACCGCGCGCTGGTGCCGACCCTGGCGGAGATGTCGGAGGTGGCGTTGAAAGCTCTCAGCGGCGGCCCCAACGGATTTCTGCTCCAGATTGAAGGCGGGCGCGTGGATCACGCGGCGCATGCCAACGACGCAGCCGGCCTGCTTTGGGATCAACTCGCCTTTGACGAGGCGATCGAGGTGGCAGTGCGCTACGCCGAACGCCACCCGGAGACGCTGATCGTGCTGACCAGCGATCATGGCAACGCCAACCCGGGGCTCAACGGCATGGGCACCGAGTACAGAGACAGCACCAAGTGTTTTGACCGGCTGGCGGGAGTGAAAAGCTCGTTCAATGCGGTTTCCCCCAAACTCGGCGGCAACGCTGAGTACACTATGAAGACGGGCGCGGCGGGGGCCGCGACGCCGAAGCCAACGGCGGAGCGTGTGCAGGAACTGGCCCGCACGCACTTCGGACTTGAGTTCACCCCCGACGAGGTGGAGATCCTGCGAAACGCCGCTTCCGGCCAGAAGCGGCTGAGCGCCAGCCGCCAGCTCGATTCACTGCCGGGCCTGATGGGGCAAGTAGTCGGCAACCATACCGGCGTCGGCTTCACGGGCACCTCACACACGTCGGACTACACACTGGTGACGGCGCTGGGGCCGGGCTCCGAGCGGTTTGCCGGATTGATCCGCAACACGGAGGTCTTCCCGGCGCTGACTCAGTTGATGGATGTGCAGTTCCGCAACCCTTCGATGGAGGCGGCCCAGGCCAAGCAGTTCCTGGCAGCGGCCGCGCGGCAACGCCGCGAAAGGCCGGATTGGGCGTAACTTCTTCAGACCGGCTGCGCACCTCGCTCTGCGGGATTCCACTGAAGAACCCCGTGCTGGCCGCGTCTGGAACTTTCGCCTACGGCGTGGAGTTCGCCAAGATCCTCGACTTGAACGCCCTGGGCGGCTTCGTGGTGAAGGGGCTCTCGCGCGAACCGATGGACGGCAATCCGCCGCCGCGGGTGTGGGAGGCCGAAGCGGGCATGATGAACTCCATCGGCCTGCAGAACATCGGCGTGCGCGCGTTTGTGACGGAGAAACTGCCCGCGCTGCGGCAGTACGACACGGCCGTGTTCGCCAACGTCTTCGGCTACGCCATGGAAG
>JBBQLF010000690.1:0-2530 GCA_038327695.1 Bryobacterales bacterium | reverse complement strand
GGTCCGTCGTGAGGGTGTAGCTCCTGGCGATTTCCGGCAGGATTTCGTCGATCAGAAACCGGCTGTAGGCATCGCCAATGCCGTCGTATTCGAAGCTGCGGTGGAAGCGGGCCTGCTCGGTTTCGTTGCGCGCGGGTTGCACGCCCGGATCGATGAAGATACCGATGGTGACCGGCATCCCGGCGCGATGAATCAGGTTGTCGAAGACGATGGGCACGCGCCAGGCGCCATCCTCCTTGACGAAGCCGGAGCCGTCCTGGAAGACCATCACGGCGGCGGGTGTGCCGGGCTTGTACTGCGCGGGCACGTAGACGAAGTAGTCGCGGACGGTGCCTGGAAACACCTTGCTGGCCGTCCAGGAGAATTTGGTGACGGCGCCGTGTGGCACGCCGGGCTGGCGCTGGGAATCGGGGCCCAGCGTGTACTCGTCTGCGGCCAGGGCGGGCAGGGACGAGAGGGCGGCAAGCAGAGTGCGACGGGTCGGCATTCCGCCGAGTTTACACCAATCCGGGCCGGCCTAGAAGCTGAGGACCATGTGCCAGATGTAGTAATACGCCAGCGAATCCACGTCTTCCCAGATGCGCTTGCAGAGCGCAGCGTCTCCGGGGATGCCGGCCAGTTCGCTACGCTTCTGTTCCCACGCTATGCAAGCCCCGGGAGGGACCTTGCCCATGGGCCAGGTGGGCGCTGGCGGCCGGATGGCGGCCACAGGAGGAGGCGGCGCGGCAGAGGGAACGCCGGAGTAGACGCCGTACTGGCGAGTGAACTCCGTCATGGCCCGCACGTTTTCCACCGTGGCGTCGTTCTGCATGATGGCGCTGGCGTCCATGATGAAGCCGCCCGCGCCGGCGCAGGTATCGATCAGATCCTTGCAGTGGGCCTTGACCTTATCCGGCGTGCCGAAGGCTAACAGGGCGTTCGGGACGCCGCCGCTCAGGCAGAACTTCGCGCCTAGCTTTTCATGCACGAAGCGGTAGTCGCCGCGGTCAATGTGATAGACGATGGCGCCGCCGGGGAGCTCGGCGAAGGCATCGAGATGGGCGTCCCACTTGCCTTCGGCGTAGAAGAGGGTTTGATTGCCCTTGGCCCAGATGGCCTCGACAATCGGCTTCAGGGTCGGCCAGTAGATGGTGTTGAAGTGCTCGTGCGAGATGAAGGGGACGCAGCCGCGATGCATCCAGATGGGGATGGGAATCTGCTGCGCGGGGTCGAGCGAGGTCAGGGCGATGTGGCCCAGATGCGGCATCAGCGCGTGGCAGGCGGCCTCCACCTTTTCGGGCACTTCCATCAGGTCAAAGGCGAGGCCCAGGTAGCCGCGGAGCTTGTCGGCCAGCACGTCCATGGGCGCCTTCAGCATGCCGCAGATGGCCGAGACGGTTCCGGTCTCATCCTTCATGCGCTGGATCTGCGCGCCGAAAGCGTTGAAGTAGTTGGCCATCGCCCAGGTGCTTTTCACGAGCGAGACGTCGCGCCGGTAGGGGCCGCGGGCCTGCTCGCCGGAGACGCGCGGCAGCCAGGTGCGGTAGAGGAAGCCGACGGGGTCTTCGATCAGCTCGTCGTACTCTTCGCGCAGCATCCAGGCCTGATCCTGCGCCGGCTCGCGGTATTGGAAGCCGACGTCGGGTTCGATATCGATGCCGGGGATGGCGTAGTAGCGGAGGTCGGACGCCTGTGTCAGGCCGGTCCAGACGTAGACCATGTTGGGGACGGCGGCGTCCCAATCGAGCCCGGCGCAGGTTTTGATGACGGCATCGAAGGCCTGGCTGTAGTCGTGCGTTACCTGCTGGGCGGTGTAGCCAGCATAGGTGGCCGTAAACTCGGCGGCAAACGGCCGCAGGGGGACGCAGTCCGGCTTCCCGTTCCGCATGGCGGTGACATAGCGGTTGAGCCGCTGGGCGTAGAGTTCGTGCTTCTGGTTCATCATGGCTTGCGCCAATAAGATATCAGAGTCCGGAACGGTGCCGCCGGGCTGGCTGGCTGCTGGCTGGCTACTTGGCGGGGTTCTTCAGCATCACCAGGAGCATGACGACTTCCGTGCGGGCGTGGATGCCATGTTCGAGCAGCGGCTGCATGTAGGCAAAGCCGCCCTCTTTGACCTCCATGACGTCGTCGCCGAGTTTGAGGGTGCCCTCGCCCTGGATGAAGTAGAGCATGGCGGGCATGGGCGCCGTATGGGCCGAGAGCTCCTGGCCGGGCGCGAAGCAGAACTGGATGACCTTGGCGCGGTCGTCGTTTTGAATGGTGCGGCTCAGGATGCCGTTGCTGGGCAGCTCGGCGTGAGCGCGGAGATCTTCGATGAATGTGTAGTTGTCGTTCATATGTTTAGTGTGCATGATTCGAATGGGTTAGTTGAGGCGTGGACCGCAGGTGCGGTACATTGAAACCCGATTGCGTAAGATATCTGAAACTCCCCTGTCCACTCCCTTGTCCAAGGTCCGCCGCGAGACCTTTGCCACCACGGCGCTGTTTGCGACGCTCACGCCGGAGGAGCGCCAACAGATTGCCGCGCTCGCGGTGGAGAAGCACTACC
>JBBQLF010000689.1:0-2532 GCA_038327695.1 Bryobacterales bacterium | reverse complement strand
CGATCTTGACGCCCACACCCCAGTAGGCGCCCTTCTTCCGCCCGCTCTGGTAGGTCTCGATCAGTTGCCGTTTGCGCAGGCTGCGCACCTGGAAATCGATCAGATCCAGAACGCGCTTGGTCTGCCGCGCCCAGTCCGTATCCGGATCCGGATCCGGCGGCGTGGTCCCGCCGCCGTCGCTCACCAGGATCGTGCCCGAACTCTTCCAGGCCGTCTCGAGCCCCAGATTGTCATACACACCGCCGTCGGTGAGCAGCACCGTCTTGCGGTACTCCGGTAGCTCCAGGCCGCCGCCGCTGCCATCCACCCAATCCTCTTCCTTGCACTTCAGCTCGCACGGCGAAAGCACGGGCGGGAAGGCTGACGACGCCGTCACCGCCTTGGCCAGGGAAACGCGCGGCGTGTCGATCCTGCCGACGCGCCAATCCCAAATGTAGGGGCGCGAAAACCGGAACAAGGACCGCGATTGCAGATTGGTTGCGTTGATCACAAAACGCGGAGTCTCCGGCAGGTCCTGCAGCGTGGCATCGCCAAAGAGGTGCTCGGCATACGCGCTTTCCACCCGGCCTGAGATGCTGCCCCACAGCAACGCGCCCTTGAGCACGGCGGCAGTGTCGATATCCACGCGGGCCAGCGCCCGCACCGGATCGATCACCTGTGTGGTCAGGTTCTCGGCCACGCCCTGTGCGTTGAAACGCAGATTCTTCCAATGCAGTCCCAGCACGCCGGCCGTAATGGACCCGCCCGAGACGCTCGAGATTCGGTCCAGCTTACTCAGGTAGCCGAACTCGTTCAGGCGCAGCAGGGTCCCCAGATGGAACAACATGGCCCGGTAGCCGCCGCCGGACAAGCACAGCGCTATCTGGTCCGACTGCCCGCTCTGATCGTCGGAACGCTCCGGCTCCGAAACCGGCGGAGCCGCGATCTTGGTTTCTTCGCTCATGCTCTCTCTCCCTCAGTAGTTGACTTTGTCGCCCAGGTTCACACAGACCGAAAGCGCTGGATCGGCGCGCCACACCACCTTCCGCTTCGGCGAAGGATGGCTGGCCAGCACCTTCTTCACTTGCGCCTCGATGTCGGCCGCCGCCCCTGTCTTTTTTGAATTCCGCAACCTCTCGTTGGTGAAATGCACCGTGTAGGCAGCGGCGCCGCGAGCCTGGCATAGCATCCCAATCGTTTCCGCGTCCGGATTGTCGTGCTCGCCGTTGGCCGAAATCACGTAGTGATCCGCCGTGATGTCTTCCAGGAATTTCCGGGTCATGTTGTTGCTGCTGCCGTGATGTGGAAACTTCAGCAGATTCACGTGCAGCTTGCCGCCTTTGAGCAGCTTGGCCCCTTCCAACCCGGCCAGGATGTCGTCGCCGCGCGCGTCGCCAGTGAGCAGCATGGTCCCGGCGGTAGACTTGGCCAGGACCACGATGCTGGAAAGGTTCGGAATGGATTTGTCCGCGAACGCCGCCAACACCTCGCGGTCCGGGTTCTTTTTCACGTCCTTTTCCCATTCCTTGCCCAAGTCAGCCAGCCTCTGCCTGGATGGCGTCAGAATGGTAAACGTCAGATCGCCGTCGATCTTCACATTCAGCGGCTTGCCCGTCCCCGGCGCCATCACCAGCCCGTCGAAGGGGGAGTTGGGTGGGATGGCCAATCGTATGGCGGCGGCGCGCAGGTCTCTCCCCTGGCCAACGCTCGCCACCACGGCGTCGCTCACGCCGGAAGCCTTCGTGACCAAAGCGTTCGAACTCACACTGGCCAGCGCGGCCTTCAGTTCGTCGTCCAGATTGTCGAGCGTTTCGTCGAAACTGTTGAACCAGAAAGTCTTGATGTTGTAAGGAATCTCCTGGTCTTTGGCAGCCAGCTTCTCCATCTCGCCGAACAGGTCCGCGACCCCATTGATGTGATCGTCGTCGATGTGACTGACCATCAGCATCTCCAGATCCAGCTTCCCGTCCGACTGCGCGTGCTTGGCCCGCAAAAGCTTCAGCCGCTGCGTGAGCGCGCCTTGAAACACGCCGCTCGGCCCGCCGTCGATCAGGATGAACTTCGGCGCTTTCGCCTTGCCGTAGTGCAGAATCAGGCTGTCGCCCTTGCCGGCCTGCAGCGCTTCCAGGGAAAAGATCATGGCAGTGCTCCTCTTTGAGTTCAAACGGATTGGAGGGCGCGGAGGATATCCAGCAATCCCGCGCCCTGGAACGAGCGTTCCCGGCCCAGGTCCGTAGCCGTACTGCAGAGAATTTCCTTGATGCGGCGTGGTTCGCCGCGCAACTCCGAGTGCCGCGCCATCAGCAGCGCCGCCGCCCCGCTCACGTGCGGTGCGGCCATGCTGGTGCCGTCCAGCACGGCAGCCCCCTTGTCCGGCGTAGTGGACAGGATCTGCTCCCCTGGCGCCACCAAATCCGGCTTCATGCGTCCGTCGCCGGTGGGTCCACGGCTGGAAAAGTATGATTCGCCGAACCGGTGCGGCATGCTGTTGTGCGTGGATCCTACGGTGATGACATCTTCGGCGTTGCCCGGGTCCGTGATGCTGATGGCGCG
>JBBQLF010000688.1:0-2533 GCA_038327695.1 Bryobacterales bacterium | reverse complement strand
CATCGCCCCGCTGCGTTCTAACAAGTAGACGCCGCCGCGCCCGCGACGGAGTAGTCTAAACGCAGCGTCACTATTGTTTGCGCAACGGCCGCTTGCTGACGCGCGCGGCTAAGTACCAGTCTGTTTCTGAGCGACCGTGAGGAAGCGGATGCGCAAGTACTTATGACGCGCTGTTTAGTTTCTCCCCCTCCCGAACCGTCCCCAGCTGAGAGTCCTGCTGAACGGTCAGCCCATCGCTTCGCGCCTGATTCTGGCCGCCGGACTCGCCGCCGGCCGCCCCGGCTGCTACGAGATCTGGCTGCAACTGCCCCCCGATGCCGCTGAGAATCCGGAGATCGCCATCGCCATGGGCGATGCCCTCTCGCAACCCGGCACGCGTCTCCCGCTGCGCTGGCCCGCCAGCGGAACTGAGCCGCAACCAGTCATCGCCCCGCTGCGTTCTAACAAGTAGACTCCGCCGCGCCCACGACGGAGTAGTCTAGTATCTAGGAGCTTCCCATGCGGATCGCCACCTTTGTCCTGCTCACCGCCGCAGCCTGTCCGCAGATGGCACAAACTCCGTCTGAGCCCAAGGCGTACACCATCGTTTCCGGCACCAAGGTTCCGCTGCAGCTCATCAGCAGCATCAGCACCAAGACCTCCGTCGTGGGCGACCGCGTCTACCTCCAGACCAATTTCCCAATTCTCGCCGACGGGCGAATCGTGATCCCGCCCGGCGCCTACGTCACCGGCACGGTCACTTTCGTCAAACGGGCCGGCAAGGTGAAAGGCCGGGCGGAACTCTACATCCGGTTTGACTCCCTCACTTTGCCCAACGGCGTAACCCGGGATTTCCGCGCCTCTCTCGGCGGCTTGGACGGCTCCAATCCGGGCACCCTGGACCGCACCGAAGGTAAGGTCTCCGGCGAAGGCGGCAAGTCCGCCGACGCGCGCAAAGTAGGCGAAGCGGCCGGCTGGGGTACGATGGCCGGCGGCATCGCCGGACGCTCCGGCATGGGCGCTGGCATCGGCGCGGCGGCCGGCGCCACGGCGGGCCTCATCGGCGTCCTCGTCACGCGCGGCCCCGACGCCATCATCGAGCGTGGCTCCACCGTGGAGATGGTGTTGGACCGCAGCCTGCAGTTCAGCGACGAGGACCTCGCCGGCCTCACCCCGCCGCGCCCCGGCCAGCCGAACGTCTTGCCGCCGCCGGCCCGGCCCGGCAATGGCGGCACCACTCGTTTCCCCTGATTACTGCCGCGGTTTGTAGACCCGGATCGACTCCAGCAGGGGCGGCTCCGGCGTCTCTTGCGTGACCAGCTTGTGCGTGTTGACACTGGCCTGATAGGCGCGTTGCACGGCAGCGTCCGAGCAGCGGAAATCCGGCTCGTGCGGCCAAGCGTAGTTCCGCTCGTTCACACCGGCATCGAGAATCTCCACCGGCGCCGCCGCGTCCCGGATCAGCAGTGGCAGTTGCCGGAAGGCGTCGTATTCAAACGCCTCGTACTCCGTGACTCCGTCCCGGCACGTCACTCGCAACCACTGGCCAAACTTGGGCCTCGGCCGCAACACCAGCTTGCCGGGTGTCTGCTTCTCGCAGAACGTGATCTCCACCACCGCGCCCGCCGGCGCTCTCAGCTTGACATAGGGATGCCCCACCACCTCCCTGCCGAAATCAAAGGTCACGGCCACGGACCTCTGATTCGGCGGCGGCAGACGCAACGGGAACACGGCGCCGGCTGGAATCAGCGTGCGGTCCTCCGTCTCCACAAACGCGTCGGCAGGGTAGCACTCGAAATACTCCTCGGGCGCAACCTGCCACTCCACCCAGCCGGCGTTGACGATCCGCGGAGCCCGCACGCGATCCTCGCGCAACGGCGGTATCGTGCGCGGTTGCAGCACCCACCCGGCCTGCCAACCCTCCTTCGGCAGCTCGCCGAGGTTCGGGCAGCCCGGGGGCACGCGGCTGACCAGGGCGGGCTTCCATTCGCGATCGTCAAACTCCGCCGCTGCCCATCCCTCCGGGTAAGCCCGCGCGTCGAACTCTTCCTGCAACGCGCGCAGGAACCAGCGCTGGTAGCTGCCATGCCGCCAGCACCGGGGCCGCAGCGTGCGCCAGCCGGCGTCGCTGGCCAAACCCAGCGCGTCGCATTGAAACAGAAATCCCTGCCCTTCGCCCGATCCGTCTGGCGCCGACGACACGTACGTGCCGTCACCGCCGCCAAAGAAGCAAACCACGGCCGCCACCACATTGCGCCCCGCCTGGAGGTACGGCCCCAGATCCACCGGGTCCACGTCCCAGTAGCGCGGATCTGAGGGCGCCGGACCGCGCTGGACGAATCGCCCGTTCACCCACAGTTGGTAGCGCTTGTTGCCGCTCACCCAGCCCGGGACAGGTCCGGCCGGCAGCGACGCCAGATCGAACGTCTTGCGGAATAAAACAAAAGTGCGCGAGATCGTGCGTTGCTCCGGATACCAGATCCAGCGCGCCTTCCAGTCAATCTGCAGTGCGACTGCCGCCACCAGAGGCACCGGCAAGGCGCGCTGGATCTGG
>JBBQLF010000687.1:0-2544 GCA_038327695.1 Bryobacterales bacterium | reverse complement strand
TAAGCTGCTGGCCGATTCGCACGTCGCAGTGGTCCCCGGCGAGGCGTTTGGCACCGAAAAGCACGTCCGCATCTCCTACGCCAGCTCGCTGGAGAACATCGAGAAGGGCCTGGACCGCTTCGAGCAGTTCCTGCGCGCGCACAGCGCCTAGCGATGCCGCGCCGCCTTTTACCCGCGTTCCATGAAAAGCCCTGGGGGGCAGTTCAACTCGAGCCCTGGTTTCGGCCCCGGCCCGGGTTGACCGGCGAGGTGTGGTTCCAGGCTGAGCCGCCGCTCAGCCTGTTGACGAAGTTCCTCTTCACTACTGAACGGCTTTCCGTGCAGGTTCATCCCGACGATGACCAGGCGCGGGCGCGTGGCCTGGAAAACGGCAAGACCGAGATGTGGCACGTGCTTCGGGCCGAACCCGGCGCCACCGTGGCGCTCGGTTTCCGCCGGGCCGTTACGGCGGAGGAGGCTCGCGCGGCCGCCTTGTCCGGCGAAATCGTGGACCTTCTCGATTGGATTCCGGTGAGCGCCGGTGAGACGTATTTCGTCCGGGCCGGCACGGTGCACGCCATCGGAGCAGGCTTGGCCGTCTGTGAGATCCAGCAGAACTCCGACACCACCTATCGCCTTTTCGACTATGGCCGCGGCCGCGCCCTGCACCTGGCCGACGGGTTGGCCGTGTCGCAACTGCAACCGTGGGTGCCACAGGGCCCAGCGCAGGCCCTGGACGGCGCCTGGACGCGTCTGGTCAGCTCGGGGTACTTTGCTACGGACCTGGGCATCTTAGACGCCTGGCACGTGCTGCAGCCCTCGGGCGCGTATCGTCTGCTGGTGATTCTGGAGGGCAATGGACTCCTGGCCGGACAGCGCTACACCACCGGCCAGTGCTGGCTGGTGGACGCCGCCGAACCCGCTATTCTGATTGAGCCACGGATCCGGACCCGAATTCTCCGCGCGGGGCCGGTGGCCCCATTGCTATCATGAGATTGCGGTCAGCGGCATGCGTCGCATTCTCCTCTTTTCTGGCGTAATTCTCCTTTGCCTGGCCGGCTGCTCCACCGCGCCGGACCGGGATCCTGTCCTTGGCGAGGCCTATATCGGTCCTTCCAGCCTCCAGATCCGGGAGGATCTCACCGCCCGTGCTGGACTCATCGCCACCCTAAAGCACGGCGACAAGGTGGACCTCATTGGCCAACGCCGCCGATTTTACAAAGTCCGCATCGCCAGTGGCCGGGAGGGCTGGGTGGATGGGCGCCAACTGCTGGCGACCGGCGACATGGATTACCTGAAGCGCCTGGCTCAACGAGCCGGACAGGCGCCGGCGCAGGGCAAGGCTTCCGTGTATGAGGCACTCAACGTCCATACGGCGCCAAACCGGCAGGCGCCCAGCTTCTTTCAGATCACCCATGACGGCAAGGTGGACGTGATTGCGTATGAACTGGCACCGCGAGTGGCCTTTGAACCGCCGGAGTTCATCCGGGCGAGCCCCGTTGCGCAGGTCATCCGCAAGGCCAGGAGCAAGCCGAAGGCCGCCCCCAAGGTGCCGCCTCCCCCACCGCCCAAAGCCCCGGGGCTTCCGCCCAACTGGCTGGAACTGTCCCGCAATCCGGAGGGACTGATCCGGCCCAAGCCAAAGCCCCCGGAGACCGCCCCGCCGAACGAGCCGGCCCCGCTCGATTCCTGGACCCTGGTCCGCTCCGCCGATGGCCGCGCCGGTTGGGTGCTTGCCCGGATGCTGCTCATGTCCATCCCGGACGAAGTGGCCCAGCATGCCGAGCGTGCGCGCATCGCCGCCTACTTCGTGCTCGGCCAGACGCTGGACCGTGGCGTCTCGAAGCCGGTCTGGTTGTGGGCCACACTCGCCAGGACGGGAGTGTCCTACGAGTTTGATTCCATGCGGATCTTCGTCTGGAACAATCGCCGCCGGCGCTACGAGACCTCCTATGTGGAACGGAATCTGAAAGGCTGGCTACCGATTCAGGTCAGTCCGATGGCCGGGTTCAGCGCGGTGGTGGAGGAAAAGGACGGGCGGCTGATGGAGCGCACATACGAGTTGAACAACTTCCGCGCCCGGATCGCGTCCCGCCGGCCGGCCCGGTTGCCGGCGCCCTGGGCCCCGGCTGCGGCCAAGGCGCCGGCCAACCCCGACGGTTCGCGCGCTGCCGACCCACGTTGGCAGGACAAGGCAAAGGGCTTTGTGGAAGAGCTGAAAGGCAAGCTGACGCGCTGAGGCCGGTCCGCCGCGCCGGAAATGAAGTGCCCCAGCGGTGGCCGTCGCTTCCCCCTTCGCCGCCGCGCCGTTCCGGCCGCCCCCTCCCCAAACAAAACTGGCGGCCACGCCGCCAGAGGGGCCGTGACCGCCAGAATCGGTTCCGCGATGGGATGAGCTTAGTCGCCGAGCGCGCCCATCGTCTCTTCCTGCTTTGCCGGCGCCGCCGCGATGCCGCCGATCTGCACCAGGCCGGTCTCCGGCTCCTGCATGACATGCTTCTTGTACAGCGCCATCATGCGTGCGTTCTCCGCTTCCTGCGCGATCTTCAGCTTGCCGTCGCGAGC
>JBBQLF010000686.1:0-2550 GCA_038327695.1 Bryobacterales bacterium | reverse complement strand
CGGTGCTCATCCGCCATCCTGATCCCCGGAAGCCGATTTTCTATGCGATGGCGGCCAGCAAGGGCAGCGCGGAAGAGATCGATTACCGCACCAGGAAGCACCTGGGCAGCCTCAAACTGGGCGGTGAACCGGTGGCCGCGCGGGTGTGCCAAGGCGCACTGTGGTGCCTGCTGGGAGGCTCGCAGCCGCAAATCGCCCCTCTGGAGGGGCGCGGCATTCCGTTGCCGGCGCAGCCCATCGACTTTGACGTCTCCTCCAGAGCGCAACTGGCGTGCGCGACGCTCGCCAATGGCACCGTCGTTTTCGCGGATCTCCAAGCGCGGCGTGTTCTAACGCGGGTGGAACTGGGCGGAGACCTCGGCCAGGTCCGGTTCCGCTCGGACGGCAAACTGGCGCTGATTGCCGAACGGACGGCCCGGCAGTTGACAGTGCTGGACGCCGCCGCACACGCCATCGTCGCCCAACTACCGCTGGCGGTGAGTCCGGATGAGCTCTGCTACGACAACGGCGGACAGCTGTTCGTGACTGGGGAAGGCCGGGACGCCGTCGTGATCGCCTACCCCTATAGCACCGAGATCGCCCAGACCTCCCTCAGCGGCCGGAGGCCCGGCGCCATGGCGGTCTCCGAGCAACCCCCATACCTGTTTGTCGCCAATCCGCAGGCCGGCTCGGTGAGCGTCTTCGACATCGCCACACAGAAGGTGGTTGCCGTGATCGGCGTGGGTATGGAGCCGGGCGAGATCGCCATCACGCCGGACCAGCAGTACGCGCTGGTGCTGAACCGGGCTTCGGGTGATCTGGCGGTAATCCGGATCGCGGCCATCCGGGGTGGACGCAACAAATCGGCGCCGCTGTTCACGATGATCCCGGTGGGCAACAGGCCCGGGGCGATGCTGATTACGCCTACTTCAGCTTAAGGCGGGCCACGGCGTCCATGCCTGGCCGGACGAGCGGGGACGGGCTGGAGAACTCCACGACGATCTTACCGCCTTCCACAGACTTGACCGTGGCGTTGAGCCCATCGCCCGGTAGTTCCGTCATCTGCACCAGCGCCGGTTGTCCGGGCGCCACACGCGCGGCGAGCGCCGGACCGGTCTCCAGAACCAATTCCATCTGCGAGAGATCGGAAGCGATATCGATCAGGCTGCCGCCCATCTTGCTGACCGAGTCGCCAGCGCTCTTGTGGATGGCGATGACCAGTCCGTCCACCGGGGCCAGGAGGTTTGCGGACGCCAACTCCGCCTTGGCGGCATCATGCGCCTGTTCCTTTTCCGCGGCGGCCTTCTTCGCCATCTCCAGCTCCTTGCTGACCCGCTGCATCCGTTGCCCGGCGGCCTCTGTCACCGCGGCAAGGGTTTCCGCCTCACCCTTAAGGCCGAGGTATTCCTGCTCCGCTTTCTGATAGGCGTTTCTCGGAATCGCTCCTTCCTTCACGAGTTGCGCCTGACGCTGGTAGATTCGCTCCGCTCGCTGCAGTTCAGACCGGATACGCGCGGAATCCGCCGAGGCGCGCGAGTCTTCCAAACGGGCGGCGATCAACTCGCTCTCCATCGCGTTGGAATGAGCGTGCGCGCGTTCCAGTTCCAGCGCAGACTCCCGCTCGTTGTCGGCCAGGCTCTCGTTGGCGATGCGACCCAGGATCTGCCCCTCGTACACTTCATCACCTGGTTTGACGGCGAACTCCTCCGCGGTTCCGTCGATGGGCGCGGTCACCTGCAGCATGTTGACGGCCTGGAGCTTGCCATTCAGGCGCACCTCCGCGCCGGACGGCAGGGCGGGCGCCTTCGCCAGGATGGCCGGCGCCGGAGCTAATTGCTTCACCCACCAGTACAGCGCACCGGCGCCCACCGCAAGAAAGAAAACTATGCCGCCGAGGAGCAGCCATTTGCCTCGCATGTCTTGATGATAGGAAACCAGGGCTTCTGGTGGGGGGGTAATTTCCGGTATACTTCGAACTCGGCAGGAGGATACCGCATGCCGCTGCGGCTCGGCGATGATGTTGACGATTACTGCGTGAAATGCAAGCGGGTGACGAATCACTCGATCCTCTCGATGGTGGAAGGTGAACCGGCAAAGGTGCGCTGCCGCACCTGTTATGCCGAGCAGGCGTATCGCAAGTGCGAGATTCCGCCCTCCAAGAAGGACCTGAAGAAAGCGGCGTTGTTTGCCCAGGTACTCGGCGCGATCCCTGGCGCAGCCGATGCGCCCGAGCCAACGCCGCCGCCTGTAAAAGGCGAGGGGAAGAAGGCTTAGTTCTTCCGGGTCTCCCGGCGCAACTCTTCGACGAGTTCGTCCCGGTCCGGCGAGTCCAGTTCTTTTTCCATTCTGCGGAGTGCCGCGCCCAACACGTCGCGGTGATGCAGATTTGATCCAAAGCCTTCCTTCGAGGTGAGCCGCAGCCAGATATCGTGCAGACGGTCCACGTCCTCGGGCCACAGCCGGGGTGGGTGCGGCCCGAGGTTGACGTAGGTGGACGGGCGATCCGGCGCGATGATCTCCAGTGAAAAGGGCTGCCTCGGTTCGGGCAGGCTCTCCCAGGCGAGTCCGATG
>JBBQLF010000685.1:0-2556 GCA_038327695.1 Bryobacterales bacterium | reverse complement strand
TTCGAGCGGCTGGCTGGAGGCTCGCGATGATGGGTCCGGTGATGCTGATGACGACCAGCTTGGGGAGAGGCGGCGCAGAGACCCAAGCGGCCTTGCTGGCAGTCGCGTTGCGCCAGCGAGGATGGACTGTCCACGTGGTGTCGTTGGTGGAACCCGGCGAGCTTCAGGCTGAGCTGGCTGCCGCTGGAGTTGAAGTGCACTCCCTGGGAATGGAACCAGGCCGGCCGGATCTGCGCGGGGCTGCGCGCCTGGCAGCGATTCTGCGCCGGGTGAGGCCCACGGTCCTTCACAGCCACCTGTTTCACGCCAATCTGATGGGCAGGCTGGCACGGCTGGCGTTTCCAGTCCCGCGCGTGATCTCGACTCTGCATAGTATGGCTGAAAGCAGCCGGCATTCGGCGGACGTCCGGTGGCGCGACCGGCTGTACCGCATGACGGATTCGATGGCGGATTGCACTGTCGCGGTCTGTCAAGCCGTGGCCGGGCGGCATGCGGCGTCCGGGGCCGTGCCACGAAGCAAACTGCGCGTGGTCCCGAACGGTGTGGACACCGGGAGGTTTCGCCCGGACGAAAGACGGCGCGCACTCACTCGTGGCGAAATGGGCGTCTCGGATGAGTTCGTCTGGCTGGCGGTGGGGCGGCTGATGTGGAAAAAGGACTACCCAACGATGCTGCGCGCGGCGGCATTGCAGAAGGGCCTGGCGCTTTGGATCGCAGGCACGGGGCCGCTGGAGGACGAGTTGCGGGCGTTGGCCCGGGAACTGGGTGTGAACGCCCGCTTTCTAGGCGCGCGTGAGGACATGCCGGAGTTGATGAACGCGGCGGACGCGCTGGTACTGTCGTCCGTGGTGGAAGGGCTGCCGATGGTTTTGCTGGAGGCTACAGCCAGCGGGCTCCCCAGTGTGGCCACCGCCGCGGGCGGTTCGGGTGAGGTTTTGGTGGGCGCACAGGCTGAGTTTCTGGCCCCATGTGGCGACGTCAAGGCGCTGGCCAGTTCGATGGCTCGGCTGGCCGCACTGCCCAAAGGGGTGCGGCTGGATATGGGCCAGGCGGCACGGGCCGAAGTGATGGAGCGGTTCGACCTGCGCGTGGTGGTGTCCCAGTGGGAGAGACTGTACAGCGAGGCTTGACATGGATGTGACCAACCGCTATGTGCTGGATTTTGCGGTAGGGTACGTGCGTCAACACGGCTCGGCGCGGGTACTCGATTTCGGCTGTGGCGCGGGCCGCCTGGTGCAGGCTGGTCTGACGGCGGGCTTGTCGATCTCGGGAGCGGATGTCTATTACGGAGGCTCCAAGACACGGGCCGAGGCCGAGCAGTCAGGTTTGCTGGGCACGGTGATCCGGGAAGTCCGGTGCGGGCGTCTGGAGTTCGAGGACGAGACGTTTGACCTGGTGGTCAACAACCAAGTCATGGAGCATGTGGAAGACCTGGACGCCACGCTCGGTGAGATCCACCGGGTGCTGAGGCCGGGAGGGACGGTACTCAGCATATTCCCTTCCCGCGACGTATTCCGGGAGGGTCACATCGGCATTCCATTCGCCCACCGGTTGGAGAGAGGTTCGCAACTCCGGTTGAGGTACACGTGGGGCTTGCGGAGCCTGGGCCTGGGCAATTGGAAAGGGGAAGCTCCGACCTGCCGCCAGTGGGCGGTAGACAAACTGGAGTGGATTGACACGTATACACACTACCGCTCGCGGCGGGAGATACGCGCCTGTTTCGAGCGTTATTTCTCGAACGAGCTCCGGGAGAGCGACTACATCCGGTACAGGCTGCTGGACCGGCCGGGACGCCAGGCGTTCGCGTGGTTGGCTGGATTGCCGGGCATCGCGCCCGTGGCCAGCGCGGTGTTCCGCAAGCTGGCTTTTCTGGTGATTGTGTCGAAGAAGGCGGCTGGATGAAGCTTGTCTACGTCATCACGCGCGCCGATGCTGTGGGCGGGGCCAGCATCCATGTGCGTGACTTGGCCCGGGCGATGCGGCAGCGCGGTCATGAAGCGACCGTGATGGTGGGCGGGCGTGGCCCTGTGACCGAGCAACTGGAAGCGGCCGGTGTGACCTTTGAAAGCCTGCGCTGGCTCCGGCGGGACGTGAATCCGCTGCGGGATGCGCTCGCCCTGTTTGAGCTTGTCCAAGCGCTAAGACGGTTGAAGCCGGACGTGGTGTCCACTCACACGGCCAAGGCAGGCAGCATCGGCCGGGTGGCGGGCAGGTTGCTGGGCTTGCCGGTAATCTACACGCCGCACGGTTGGCCGGCCGGCGAGCGGATGGGGCGCAAGGCGCGGGCGGTGTTCGGACTTGTAGAGAGGGTCATGGCGCGGTGGTGCGCTGCAATCATCTGCGTGTGTGACTACGAGCGGCGGCTCGCCATGGACAAGGGGATCGCCGAGGCCGGGAAACTGTTCGTCGTGCGAAACGGTGTCCGGGACGTGAGCGCGGACCTGCTTGCCCTGCCGGAGAGAACGCCGGTCCGGATCTGTTCAGTAGGGCGGTTTGACGATCCGAAAGACCACCGGACCCTGCTGGAGGCTGTGGCCAGGATTCAGGAACAAGACT
>JBBQLF010000684.1:0-2580 GCA_038327695.1 Bryobacterales bacterium | reverse complement strand
CAGAGCCGCGCGCAAGCAAGCGTTTTGTGTGTCCATCTATTTGCTGGATACTACACTAGCGGCCGGCGCGGTCAGCGGCTCTGGGCAAACGTGTTGCAGTCCTGAATGCGGCCGGAGGCGAATCCCCTCTTGAACCACTCCATGCGCTGAGCGGAAGATCCGTGAGTGAACGACTCCGGTGACACGCGGCCGGTGGCAGCCTTCTGGATGCGGTCGTCTCCGACCGCGGCGGCGGCGGCCAGTCCCTCTTGAATATCGTTGGCTTCCAACAGATTGCGCTGTTGGGTAGAGTGGCCCCAGATGCCGGCGAAGCAGTCCGCCTGGAGTTCCATGCGCACGGAGAGGGCTTTTTCATCGCGAGGATTCTGGCGCTGGGCGTCCCGGAGCTTTCGTTCGATACCCAGCAAGTTCTGCACATGGTGGCCGATCTCGTGAGAGAGCACGTAGGCCTGCGCGAAGTCGCCGGGCGCGCCGAAGCGGCGGCTCAGCTCGTCATAGAAGCCGAGATCGATGTAGACCCTCTCGTCGCCCGGACAGTAGAACGGGCCGGTGGCTGATTCGGCCGTGCCGCAGGCCGAAGTGGAGACATCGCGGAACAACACAAGCGTGGCATGGCGGTACTGGCCCCGTTCGGCAGCCAGGAGCTTGGTCCAGGTGTCCTGATTGTCGTTCAGGACGAATTTGACGAACTCGACGAGCTTCTCCTCGCTGGCAGTTTTGGCCGGATTGGCTGTGCCGCCCGCCACCGGAGCCGAGTTGCCGCCGCCCAGGAATGGACTGATGAGATCGGTCTTGAAAACGAAGCTCAGGACCAGCAGCAGGAGAATCCCACCGAGGCCAAGCTTCATCCCGCCGCCGCCGAAGCCGCGGCCCGGGGAGCCGCCGGAATCGCGGCGGTCCTCAATATCGTCACTCGATCCTCCAGGGGTCCAGCGCATGGTGTCTCCTCCTCCAGCCGACGAACAGGTACTCGGCGGGTCCGGAAACCCGCACTTCTTGCGAGTATAGAGCAACCGCGCGTTATTGCCCAATCCGGCTTCGCGCGCCGGCGCCCCGGCCCCTGTTGTTGATAGGCTACCTCAGGAGGCATTCCGATGGCGGTCACAACTGGATTGGCACCTCTGAAGGTGGGGGTCTTCGCGATCGGTCTGGACACATACTGGCCTCAATTTGAAGGCCTGGAGCAGCGCCTGCGGGCAGACGCCGAAAAAGTAGCGCGGCGTCTCGGGCGGCCGGGCGTGGAGGTGGTGGACCTGGGCATGATCGATACGCCCGGGAAGGCGGCGCGGGCCGGCCAGCAACTGCGTGCGGCCTGCGTGGACCTGATCTTCCTGCACGTCACCACCTATGCGCTCTCGTCCACAGTTTTGCCCGTGGTCCGGCGGGCCCACGTGCCCGTCATCGTGCTGAACCTCTCTCCGGGCGACGCCATCGATTACGCGGCGTTCAACGCTTTGGGCGACCGGGGCCGGATGACCGGCGAGTGGCTGGCCTGGTGCCAGGCGTGTCCGGTTCCGGAGATTGCCAACGTGTTCCGGCGTTGCGGAATTCCGTTCTTCCAGGTCACCGGCGTGCTGGACGGCGACCCGGGTGTCTGGACGGAGATCAATGAGTGGCTGGACGCGGCGCGGGTGGCGCACACGATGGAGCACAACCGGCTGGGCGTCATGGGGCACTACTATGGCGGCATGCTGGACGTCTACTCCGATCTGACACTGCAAAGCGCGGTCTTCGGCGGCCACATTGAACTGCTGGAGGTGGACGAACTGGCGGCGCTGGTGTCCGGGGTGGAGCCCGCGGAGATGGAGCGGCGGGCGGCTGACTTTTACGAGTGGTTCGAGATTCAGCCGGACTGCTCGCCGGAAGAGCTCCTGCGGGCCGCCAGAACCTCGGTGGCTTTGGACCGGCTGGTGGACCGGCACGGGCTGGGTTCGCTGGCGTACTACTACCAGGGCGCCGGAAACCCGGCTAACGAAGACGCCATCAGCTCCATCATCCTCGGCACCAGCCTGCTGACGGCGCGTGGTGTACCGGTGGCTGGCGAGTGCGAGGTGAAGAACGCGCAGGCGATGAAGATCATGGATGCGTTTGGGGCGGGCGGATCGTTCACCGAATACTACGCCACCGATTACCGCGACGACGTCGTGCTGATGGGCCATGACGGCCCAGGACACCTGGCCATCGCGGAGGGCAAGACCAAAGTGCGGCCTCTGGGCGTATTCCACGGCAAAGTGGGCCGGGGCTTGTCTGTGGAGATGTCGGTGAAACACGGGCCCACAACGTTGTTGTCGGTGGTGGAAAGCCCCGGCGGCCGCCTGAAGCTGCTGGTGGCCGAGGCTGAATCGGTGGCCGGGCCGATTCTGGAGATCGGAAACACGAACAGCCGTTACCGTTTTCCGATTGGCGCCCGGAATTTCATCCAGGAATGGAATGGGCAGGGGCCGGCGCACCATTGCGCCGTCGGCGTAGGGCACATCGCGGCCAGGATCCGGAAACTGGGCGCGATTCTGGGGATCGACACGGTGCAGGTCTGCTAGCGCCCAGTCCACCCTGGCGCGGCCATTTTGAGAGAGAATAGGG
>JBBQLF010000683.1:0-2583 GCA_038327695.1 Bryobacterales bacterium | reverse complement strand
GGCCCGGATCTTCGCGCTGAAGGGAATCGATGTACTGCTGGAGGCGGCAGCTATCGTTCGCGACCAGGTGCCCAACGTCCTGTTTCGGGTTCTCGGAGAAAGCGCCGATCCCGACTATCAGCAGCAGTGCATCCGAATCGTGGCTAAACACCGGCTGGAGAATAACATCGAGTGGGGCGAGACCTGCGATCCGGCGGCGGCGCTGGTGGCGGCCCATGTGTTCTGTCTGCCCAGCATCTCAGAGGGCATGCCCTACAGCATTCTGGAGGCCATGCTGAGCGGTTGCCCCGTCGTGGCGACCGACGTCGGCAACGTGGCTTCCATGCTCGCCGGCACAGGCATCCTGGTCCCGCCGAAAGACCCGGTCTGCCTGGCAGGCGCGCTGCTGAGCCTGCTGCAGGATGACGACGCGCGGGCACTGCGCGAGTCGCTCTCGGCGGCGGCTCTGGAACGGGTTCACAAGCACTACACCATGGATGTGTGCGCTCAGAATTTCGAGGGCTTATACAGGAAGCTAACCGCATGCCAGACAATCTCCCAGACTGCCTGAGTACCGGTCTCGACGGACATCCGAGCTGGCGCATTCCACTCGACGAGCATGATGTGGCCGTCCGGCTGGAGTGCGACGGGATCACCAATGAGGTGGCCGCCGCCCACTACGGGTTTCCCGGCGTTCACGCCATGGCGCACTCCTGGTATCCGCGCGTCAGCGGCCTGGCCGAGGGACAACTGGGCGAGACTGCGTTGTCGAACCAGGTGCTCGAACACCTGCGAGGTACGGCGTTTGCCGTGCCGCTGGCTCTGTGCTGCGCCGTGATGATTTACTTCGGCTATTCGTTGTGGGGCGGCGACCTGGAAAGCGGGGCGGCCGCGGCTGTGGCCATTGGCACTGTGGCCAGCTTCGTGGTGACTGGCGGCGTCGTGCAGGCGATGGCCTGGCAGGGTCTCTTCTATGCCGGGTCAGGCGATTTCCGGATGTCCGCCGTGGCCTGCCACCGGTGGACCTGCTACGGAGCCGTGGTGCTGGCCGCCACGGCGGCGGCCGGCGTGCTGATCAATGCGCAGTACGGCTGGCTCAGCGGAAACATGCTCTGGCTCGCTCTGGCCTTCTTCCTTTCCCTCGGCCTGCTCTGGCTGGGTACTGGAATTCTCTACATTGTCGACGCTCCGCTCAAGGTGACTGTCGCCGCGCTGTGCGGGGTTGCCGTCGTCCTGATTCTGCACGGACTGCTGCGTCTCCCGCTCATCATGAGCCAGATCGCCGGCGTGCTCACTGCCTCCGGAATCGCCTTTGCGGCCGGCCTGCGAATCCTCGGCGAACGGCACAAGGGCGACTCCAGCCGGATCTATCCCCGGAAGATCATGCACACGGTCTACCTCACCGCCCCTTACCTGGTGTATGGTTCGCTCTACTACGCTCTTCTGTTTCTGGACCGCCTGATGGCGTGGACCGCCCAGACCGCAGGGTCCGCCATTCCGCTGATCTTTCGCGGCGACTACGAGTTGCCACACGATATCGCCCTCATCGGATTCGTGTTGAGCGTTGGTTGGGCGCACGCCTCCACACGCAGTTTCTACGTTCGCGTGCAAGCTCTGCTGCGGACGTCTACACTGGACCGGACCGCGGTCTTCAACAATCGGATGCGCAAGTTTCACCTCATGAAGGTCGTTTCGTTCCTGCCTGCCGCCTGGTTGGTGAACTTGGGGCTGTGGCTGATTGCCCGGGAGGCCGGGTTCCTGGTGACGCCCCAGGCGGAACGGATCGCCGCCGTCGCTCTGGCGGCATTCCCGCTGCTGACCGTGGGGCTCTGGAACGTCAGCCTGCTGTTCGCCCTGTCTCTGCCATGGGCCGTCTTGCCTCCAGCCATCGCGGCCGTCGTGCTCAATGGTTCGTCCGGCTATGCGCTCAGCCGCGTCGGCACCTATGATCTGGCGATCTTCGGATTCCTGTTGGGCGCGGCGGCTTTCGGAATCGGGTCCTCCATCGTGGTGCGCAACCGTTTCGAGCGGCTGGACTATTTCTACCTCGTCGCCGGGGTCTAGCGGATGGGTACCTGGTTTGACCTGCTGCGGGTTGTCCTATCGGGCGCGGCCCTGTTTCTGGCTGTGCCCTACTTCCCGCGCAGGCTTGGACACACCGGCGCATCTGGCCTGCGGGCGGACCTGCTCCCATCTTTCATCCGCGCCTGCCTGTGCTTTCAGTTAGCCGGGTTCACGCTCGGCGGTTGGAGGGTCTGCTTCGCCGGATCAATGGCCAGCATTATCGGAATCTGGATCGCCGTCGAGGTTACCTTTTCCTTCGCCCGGCGCGACCCCATGCATCTGAACTGGTGGCGGCCGCTGCCGATGAAAGCGTTCATCTGGCTGGAGCAGAAACAATGGGCGGGCCCGGCCGCGCCGCCAAGCCGCCCCTGGACACCGCTGGCCGCCCAGCCCGGCATCGTGGCGTTGATGCTACTCGCCCTCGGCGCTCTTGCCTCAAAGCTGCAGTTCCCGCTCACCAACTACAGATTCCTCGACGCCGCCACCTACAAGCGGGCCATGTCCCTGCAGGAGTTGGTTACCGGGGGCTCCTGGAGCCCG
>JBBQLF010000682.1:0-2586 GCA_038327695.1 Bryobacterales bacterium | reverse complement strand
CCTCGGCCGACATCTTTATCGGCGAGCACCAGGTGGGCGAAGTGGTATCCGGCCGCGTTGTGGACGTGCACGGTTCGCACGCCAAGGTGGAAATTGCCGAGGGCGTGAGCGCGCGCTGCAAGACCAAGGAAGAGGCAGCGGCGGCCACAGGCGGCGCCTCGGCGGCTTCGGCGGCCGATGTGGACGACCTGGCGGCGATGCTGGCTTCGCGTTGGAAGAGCGGGCCCACCACGGCCGCCGGCGGCGCCAAGGACAGCCTGCGCGTCGGGCAGATCCGGCGGTTCAAGATTACGGCCATGGATGTGGCCAACCGGCGGATCGAGATCGAGTTCGCCGACTAAGGACTCGTCACGGAATAACCATGCCAGATCGGCACGACCGCTGGCTAATGCGCGTGGCTCGGAATTGGGTTCTGAGCCGCGCGCGTTAGCCAACGGTTGGAATGGTTCTTTCATCACGGATCCTAAACTCCGGCGGAACAAAACGGCACCTTTTCCCGTCTCCCACGTCTGACCTCTTCGAGGGGCCGCGCCCCGGAAGAGGCTATGTTGAAAAGTGGAGCTGCTCTGGCGATGGATATTGGTTCCAAGCGTATCGCCGGGTCGACATTGGGAATGGATGAGGCCGATCTGATTCGCGCCGCCCAGACCGGCGACCACGACGCCTTTGAGCGCTTGGTCCGCCAGTATGACCAGAACGTCCTTCGGCTGGCCATCAATCTGCTGCACTCGCCGGAGGACGCCTACGACATCTACCAGGAGGCGTTCCTGCGGGTATTCCGCAACCTCAACACCTTCCGGTTTGACTGTAGTTTTCACACCTGGCTGTACCGCATCGTCACCAACCTGTGCCTGGACCATCTCCGGAAGAAGAAGGTGAGGAAGACCGAATCCACAGTGGTGGAGACCGATGACGGTCCAATGGACCGGCTGGACTCCTACCCGGAGATGAGGGCCGACGGCGATCCGCAACGCACGCTGCTCAGCAGTGAACTGCGGGGCAGAATCGGCCAAGCGCTCTCCGGCATGACGGCCCGTGAGCGGCTGGTTTTCGAGATGCGGCACTACCAGGGGATGAGGCTGCGGGCCATTGGGGAGGTGCTGGGCACCACCGAGGAAGCGGCCAAGAACTGTCTGTTCCGGGCCACCCAAAAGATGCGCAGCGCGCTGGGAGACTTCGTATGAACTGCGAGACGGCTAAACAGCAACTCGTCCTGTTCGTCTATGGCGAACTCTCCTTCGACGAGGAAGAATTGATGGAGCAGCACCTGGACGGCTGCGCGGCATGCAGCGCGGAACGGGTGCGGCTGGAGTCTCTCCATGAGATTCTGAGCGAAGGCGAACCGGTAGCGCCGGCGGGTCTGCTGGCGCGCTGCCGGCGGGACCTGGCGGTGCAGGTGGCGGGCGCGCGGCCCTCCCGGCGGCGCGGTCTCAGCGTGGGCGCGTTGTGGCGCAACTGGGTGGTGAATCCGCCGCTCTGGCTGCGTCCGGTGGGCGCTGTGGCAATGCTGGCCATCGGGTTCTTTGCGGCCCGCATTGTGCCGGGCGATTCACCGGCCCTGGCGCGGATGGGCGTGGCCCAGGATCCGGCCCCGGTGGTGAGCCGGGTGCGGCTGGTGAATCCGAATGAATCCGGCGGCGTGCGCGTGCAGTATGAAGAGGTGCGGCAGCGGGAGATGTCCGGCGCGCTCCAGGACGATCAGATCCGGCGCCTGCTGCTGGCGGCGGCGGTGGATCCAAGCGACCCCGGTCTGCGCGTGGAATCGATTGACCTGCTCCAGAAGCACTGCTCCGAGCTGGAGGTCCGGCGGGCGCTGCTGAACGCCCTGCGCACCGATACCAACTCCGGCGTGCGGCTGAAAGCGCTGGAGGGTTTGAAGCCCTACGCCCGGGATCCCGAGACCCGCAAGGTGCTGGCGCAAGTGTTGCTGGTAGACGACAATCCTGGCGTTCGCACGCAGGCCATCGATATGCTGGTGCAGAACCAGGGCGCCGACATCGCGGGTGTGCTGCAGGAAGTGCTGCGCAGCGAACAGAACCCCTACGTGCAATCTCGCAGCCAGAAGGCGCTGAGCGACATGAAGGCCTCGGTAGGAACGTTCTAGGGCCTGTCATGAAACAACCTTTCCATTCGGTGAAAACGCTTGCTGACGCGCGCGGCTCAGAAAGCCCTTCCGAGCCACGACCGTGAGGGAGTGGTTGGGTAGGCGATTTCGAAACAGGCCCTTACCCATGGCGTGGCGGCCGGTGGTGGCGCTGGCGCTCGCCTTCTCGCTGGTGGGCGAAGCGCAGCAGAAGGGTACGGGCTGCCCCCTGGCGAGCATGGTGAAGGTCAACTCGGCGGGACGGCTCACCGTGGTTTCCGAAAGCAGGCAGGACGTCGGCTACACGCTCACCGGCGGCGGGGCGGCTCAGGTGAAGGCGGCGTTGCGAGACGGCTGGTGCATCCTGGTAGTTTCCTCCGGAGAGGGCGTGGTGTCCTCGGAGTTGCTGGTGACGCTGCCGAGGACCATCCGGATGACGCATCTGGACAGCGGCGGGGCCGGCATCAAGGCGCGATTCCTGGGCGGTGATGTCGTGGCGTCCA
>JBBQLF010000681.1:0-2608 GCA_038327695.1 Bryobacterales bacterium | reverse complement strand
GTGATCACAAAGACGCTGGGCTTTTTCTGTGCCGTCAGCGCAGGCAGCAGCGCGGCCAGCAGAACGAGGCCAAGGGAGAGACGTCGCATGTGCGTACTGTATCACCGCGCCGCGCCACATACGATACGATCTGATTGGCTGGATTATCGATGAGAAGCGAAAACTGTCAACTGAAGCTCGACCGCATGATGCGCACGCTGCGCCACGAGGAGGCCGATCGCGTCCCGATCAGCGACTTCTTCTGGGGCAGTTTTCTGAAGCGCTGGCGGGCCGAACTGGGCCTCGCCGCCGACGCGGACATCTACCGCTATTACGATCTGGACTGGATGGTGGCGAACCCGAACATGGATCCGCACATCAAGCCGTTTGAGATGCTCAGGGAGGATGACGAGGAGGTGACGGTGCGCACCGGCTTTGAAGCCGTGCTCCGCAAGAAGTTCGATCAGGCGATGCCGGGCTTCATCGCCTTTGACACGGACACGATTGAGAAGATGGAGGCGTTTCAGTTCGACGATCCCTGGGACGAGCGGCGGTACTTCCGCAGCGGCGACGATCAGATCAACGGCGTGGGCGACGGTTTCGCCAGGAACACGGAAGCGTTCGAGGCGAGAGTGAAGGCGATCCACGGCGACTTCCCCGTGTTCGGCGGAGTCTGCGAAGCGCACGAAATGCTGTGGCGCATCATCGGCTCAGAGAACGTGATGCTGTGGATGGGGCTGTACCCGGACGAGATTGGGCGCTTTGTGGAGCGGTTGCACGCCTTCAATCTGGAACTGGTGCGAGCGCAGATTCAGGCCGCCGGCGGCCGGCTGGACGGCATGGTGATCTGGGGCGACGTGGCCTACTGCAAGGGGATGCTCTTCTCACCGGCCTTCTGGCGGCGGCACTTCAAGCCGGGCGTGAAGGCGTTGATCGATGAATGCCATGGCCGCGGATTGCCGGTGATCTACCACGGTTGCGGAAA
Organism: Bryobacterales bacterium; assembly: GCA_038327695.1. Lineage (GTDB taxonomy): Bacteria > Acidobacteriota > Terriglobia > Bryobacterales > Bryobacteraceae > Paludibaculum. Next base: position 1,644 of record JBBQLF010000681.1, on the reverse strand, counting down.
CGTGAACCGGATTTTTGAAGACTTCGTCGAACTCGGCGTGGACGCCTACAATCCGCTGGAGGCCAAAGCGGGCATGGATGTGGTGGACCTGCGGCGGCGCTTCGGGCACCGCATCGGGTTCTGCGGAAACATGGACGTGATGGTGTGGGCCGGCGGGACGCGCGAGCAGATCCGGCAAGCCGTGCTCACCAAGCTGAACGCCGCCAAGGGTGGTGGTTTCATCTTTCAGTCGGACCATTCTGTGCCGGGCGATGTCTCGGCCGCCAACTACGAATACGTGGTGGACCTGGTGCGGCGGCACGGCGTGTATCCGCTGCAGTTGGAGGAGTTCGATCTGCCCGAGTTCGGGCCAGGGGGGCAAGTATGAAACGTTATGGCATGGTGATTGGGCTGCGGTCCGAAGCCGAGAAGAGCTATCGCGAGCATCACGCCAGTGTCTGGCCGGAGGTGCTCAAGATGATCCGAGAGTGCAATATTCGGAACTACTCGATCTACCTGCGCGACGGCATGCTGTTCAGCTACTTCGAGTACATTGGCGACGACTTCGACGCGGACATGGCGCGGATGGCGGCCGGCCCGGCCACACAGCGATGGTGGGCGCTGATGCAGCCGATGCAGCAGCCACTGCCGGACCGCAAGCCCGGCGCGTGGTGGACCGAGATCGAAGAAGTCTTTCACACGGATTAAGACATGGCACACAATCTGTTCGTCAGCCTCGCGCAGCAGGGCCTGCGCATGCCGATTGGAGCGGACCTGATCCTGCACGAGACGCCGGATCCGGAGGGCACGAAGCACGACGCAGCGCGCCTGGGCGCCATGGTGGCCAGCGCCGCCCGCCGCTACCACACCCCGCTGGCCTTCCCGTTGATGGACCTGACGCTGGAGAAAGCGGACCTGCTCAGCTATGTGGGCGTGCCGGCGCCGGAGGTGGATCTCTACCACTTTGAGAAGCCGCCGTCACTGGAAACGGTGAGCGCGGTGTTGAGCGCGGCAGAACGCCCGTTCCTGCCCCGCATTCAGGCCAATCAGGGCGCTGTGCGTTACATTGCGGAGAAGACGGACCTGCTGGCCGTGGGGATGTTGATCGGGCCGTTCTCGTTGATGACCAAGCTGGTGGCAGACCCCATCGCGGGCGTGGCCCTGGCCGGCGGCGGCGTGACGGCGGAGGAGGACGACGCGGTCTGTCTGGTGGAGCGGTGCCTGGCGCTGGCAGAGGCCACCGTGCTGCGCTCGGCTCTGGCGCAGATCCGCGCCGGCGCTCGCGCCATCATCCTGTGCGAGCCGGCAGCCAACACGGTTTATCTCTCGCCGCGGCAGATGCGCGCCGGATCCGGCATTCTGGAACGATTCGTTCTGGCACCGAACCGCCGCATCCGGCAGTTGCTCGGCAGCCACGGCGTCGATCTGATCTTCCACGATTGCGGTGAACTGAACACGGAAATGGTCCGGCAGTTTGCGCTGGAACTGCGCCCGGCCGTGATCAGCCTGGGCAGCAGCCGCAAGCTGTGGGAGGATGCGGCGGTAATTCCGCGCGAGATCGTGCTATTCGGCAATCTGCCGACCAAGACCTTCTACTCGGATTCGGCGCTCCCCGTGGAAGAGGTGCGCCGCATGACCATGGAACTGCGCCAGCAGATGGCGGCT
>JBBQLF010000680.1:0-2611 GCA_038327695.1 Bryobacterales bacterium | reverse complement strand
AATTCCCGAACGGTCTGCTTCGCTCCAAGTACTTCCTGAACCTCGATGGCGAGGAGGAGAACACCCTCTGCATCGGCTGCGCCGGCGGGCTGAACACCATCGCTCGCCGCGAGGTCCCGCTGGTTCCTGTCCCCGCCGGAGACGCCTTCCGGGTGCGCGTCTCGGGCCTGCACGGCGGCCACTCCGGCCTGGATATCAACAAGGGCCGGGGCAATGCCATTCGCATCCTCGGCCGTGTCCTGGCGGCCCTCATCCCGCAACTCGCCATCTCCGTGGCGGCCCTCCAGGGTGGCAGCAAGCGCAACGCGATTCCGCGCGAAGCTTCCGCTACCGTCATCGTCCCGGCAGGCCGCGCCGCCGAACTCCACGCCCTGCTCGCCGCCGCCCAGACGGAGATCCAGGCCGAACTCGGCGCATTCGATCCCAGCCTCCGCATCTCCGCCGAGCCGGCACAGAGCCCCACGCAGGTTTTCGCGCAAGACGGCGCCACGCTGCTCGCCGGACTCCTCGCCACTTTCCACCACGGCGTTCTGGCCATGAGTCCCGACGTGGCCGGCCTGGTTCAGACCTCCACCAATCTCGCCACCATTGCCACCACCGGCGGCCACGTTGAAATCGCCACCACGCAGCGCAGTTCCATTCACTCCAGTAAGATGGCGGCGGGCAGCATGGTCACCACCATCTTCCGTCTCGCCGGATTTGAAGCCGCCCACTCCGGCGGCTATCCCGGCTGGAAACCAGAGCCCACCAGCGACATCGTCCGCAAATGCCAGGCGGTCCACCAGGAAGTTCTCGGCATCAAGCCGGAACTCGTCGCCATGCACGCCGGGCTCGAATGCGGCGTGATCGGGGAGAAGCACCCCGGCATGCAGATGATCTCCTTCGGCCCCCACATCCTGGACGTGCACAGCCCCAGCGAGCGTCTCAAGATCTCCTCGGTCCCACCGTTCTGGGCCTTTCTGACCGGTCTGCTGGAACGCCTCTGAATCGCGCCATGCGGCTTTGTCTCCCCGCGCCGCTCCTGCTGGCGGCCATCTGCGCTGAGTTGACGGCGCAACCCCTTGTCTTGAACCGCACCACGGCCCTGGTGGTGGATCATCGCGAACCGGGCGCCGTGCGCCGGGCCGCGCAGGATCTGGCTTCGGACCTGCGGAAGGTGTTCGGCGTGGCGCCCCGCATCGTCTCCAGCGTTGAGCAGGCCGCCGGGCCGGCCATCGTCGTTTCCTGCCAGTGGAACCGCCCCGCCGGCGTCCCGGCTCCGCTGGCGCCGGAGTCATTTCGAATCGCCGCGCTACCCGGCCCCCGCGCGGCGCTGGTCCTGGCCGGCGCCGGCATGCGCGGGACCATCTACGCCATCTACGAGTTCTCCCACCGCTTTCCCGGCGTCGATCCACTCTACTTCTGGACCGATCACGAGCCGGCCCGCCGCCGTTCGGTGACGGTGCCGGCGGGCACAATCGTCGATGGCGCCCAGCCCGCTTTCCGCTATCGCGGTTGGTTCATCAACGATGAGGATCTCCTCAGCGGATGGAAGCCCAGCCCCGCCGGCATCTCGCTGGAGGCCTGGGATCACGTCTTTGAGGCGCTTCTCCGGTTGCGCGGCAACATGATCGTGCCGGGCACCTTCATCTTTCCCGATGAGCCGCAGGTACGCGCGGCCTCGGCCCGCGGCCTGATCATTACCCAGCATCACATCGAGGTGCTGGGGACCAACACCTGGCGCTGGCCGGACGACCAACCCTACTCCTTTGCCCAGCACCCCCAGTTGCTCATCAATGCCTGGCGGAACGCCGTGCGGCAATACCTGCCGGAGCAGGAGGTGCTGTGAACCGTGGGCTACCGCGGGCGCCACGACCGGCCCTTCTGGGAGGACGACAAGAGCATTCCGCCCACCAACGAGGCGCGCGCCAGCGCCATTCGCCAGGCCATCGATCAGCAACTCCTGATCGTCCGGTCGGAGCGGCAGAGCCCGCAGTTCCTGATGAACGCCTGGATGGAAGCCGTGCCCTTCATCCGCCAGGGGTTGCTCCGGATGCCGCCCGGCGTGACGCTGGTCTGGCCGGACAACGGGCACGGCGTCATTCGCGACGAGGGGACCATCGCCAAGGGACAGGGCGTGTACTATCACACGGCGATGCACAACGGGCTGGCCAACCAGTTGACGGAAATGGTGCCGCTCGCCCGCATTGAGCGGGAGCTGGGGCGCGCCGCCCGGGCAGGCGCCACCGGGTATCTCCTGGTAAACGTCAGCGATGTCCGGCCGTATCCGCTCACCACACGCGCTGTCATGGATCTGGCGGTCACCGGGGCAACGTGGTCGGCCGAAGAGTATCTGCGGCGCTGGTGCCGGGAGGAGTTCGGTGAACAGGCGGCGGCGGCAGTGGCGGACTACTATCGCGCCTATTTTGCGGCGCCCGGCAAATATGGCCCGGCCGAACACCAGACCCTGGCCGGCAACGCGTATCACAATTTCAGACCTCCTGATCTCGATGAAATCTGATTGATCCCGAGCAGTGAGACTACTGGCATCGGACTGTGGATCTGCGGCAGGGCCGCTGCCGATGGCTCAAGATTTCCTGACGCCATGCAGAGGCCGGATGCGGTCAGGAAT
>JBBQLF010000679.1:0-2612 GCA_038327695.1 Bryobacterales bacterium | reverse complement strand
CACCAACTACACGAAGGTGGAACCGGAGGCCAAAGTGATCGAGACGCCGGACAAGGCCAATGCGACGTTCATGGCGGCGATGCCGGTGAAGATGAAAGATTCCGATGCCGACTACCCCGCCCTGGTGCTGGGCAACTACATTCTGGGCTCGGGCATGAACTCGCGGCTGTTTGCGCGGATTCGGGGCAAAGAGGGCTTGAGCTATGGCGTGGGATCCCAGTTTGGCGCGCCTTCGGAAGACGACAATGCGATGTTCATGACGTTTGCCATCTGCGCCCCGCAGAACGCGGCCAAGGTGGAGACTTCCATCAAAGACGAACTGACGCAGATCCTGGCGGGCGGCTACACGGAAGCCGAAGTGGACGCGGCCAAGAAGAGCTGGATGCAGTCCCGTCAGGTGAGCCGGGCCAATGACACGGAACTGGTGGGGCGCCTGGCCGGACAGCGCTACATCGGCCGTACGATGGCCTTTGACCAGCAGTTGGAGGACAAGGTGGCGGGCTTGACGGCGGCGCAGATCCAGGCGGCCATGAAGAAGCACCTGGATGTCAGCCGGCTGTCGGTGTACAAAGCCGGTGACTTCGCCAAGGCGGCGAAATAGTGCTGACAGATCTGGTCCAGATCAAGCGGCAAGGCGAGCAGAAGCGCGGCGAGAACGAGCGGTTTCGCAAGCATCTGAAGACTCACAACTTTGTCGAGCGGAAGCTGCGGCACATCGCCGAAGAGGTGGAGGGCCAGATCAACTGCCTGGATTGCGGCAATTGCTGCCGGGTGGCGACCGCGAAACTGGCCCAGCGCGATGTGGAGAAGCTGGCCAAGTACCTGCGGCTGCCGCGGGATAAGTTCCTGCGAGAGTACACGGAGCTGAGCGAGGACGAGGGGCGGATTCTGAAGCAGCACGAGACCACCGGCTGCGTGTTCCTGTCCGGCAACGAGTGCACGGTGTACGAGGTGCGGCCGGGCAGTTGCGCGGACTTCCCCCACGTGGTGCGCGGGGCTGGTTCGCTGCAATCGCGGATGTGGGCGTTTATCGACCGCGCGTGCTATTGCCCAATCGTCTACAACACGATGGAAGCCTGGAAGGTGAACGAGGAGTTCTCGCCGATACCGAAATAAGGAGGAGGCCCATGGCCATCACACGACCCGAGCGTGCCGAGTACGCTCCGTACTTTGACAGGTACATCGAGCTGGTGCCCGCCGGCGATCTGTTGACGGCCCTGGCTGCGCAACCAGTGGCGGAACTGCTCGCCGGGGTCTCTGAAGAACGGGCCGGTTATCGCTACGCCGAAGGCAAGTGGAGCGTGGCCGAAGCGCTCGGCCACATCATCGATACTGAGCGGATCATGTCGTACCGGGCATTGCGGGCCGGGCGCAACGATGCTACGGACTTGCCCGGCTTCGACCAGGACCCGTTCGTAGAGCACGGTGGATTCGGGGCGCGGCCGCTGGCCAACCTGCTGGAGGAGTTCCGTGCCGTGCGGACCTCGACGCTCTGCCTGCTGCGGGGCATGCCGGCCGAGGCGTGGACGCGCACTGGACGGGCGAGTGGCAACCCGATCACGGCCCGGGCGCTGGCCTGGATCATCGCCGGCCATGAACTCTATCACGCGGGCATCTACCGGGACCGCTACGGGCTGTAGCGGAGCCAGGCTCCTTCAGATCGGCTCAAACCGCGCCTGGAAGAACCGCAGGTGCTTTGGCTCGAACGTCATCCGCAGACCGCGGATGGCCTCCCGTCCCTCAAACACCGCCAGCGCCGTCTCCGCGGTCACGTCCATGTGCGCCTGCGTGTAGACCCGCCGCGGAATGGTCAGCCGCACCAACTCCAGGCGCGGCATCCGGTCCAGCCCCGTTTCCGGATCGCGTCCGGCCGACACCGCCCCGCGCTCCATGCTGCGAATGCCGGAATCCAGATACAGCGCGGCGGCCAGGGCCTGCGCCGGATAGTGGGCCTGCGGAACGTGCGGCAGAAAGGCCTTGGCATCGAGGAAGATGCCGTGGCCCCCGATGGGTTGAACGAGAGGGATCCCCCAGGCCGCCATCTTTTCGCCCAGATACCGAACCTGCCCCACCCGCGCCCGGATGTGATCGTCCTGCAGAGACTCGTCAATGCCCACGGCCACGGCCTCCATATCGCGGCCCGACATGCCGCCATAGGTGTGCAGCCCCTCGTAGATCACCAGCAGGTTCTGGGCCAGCTCCGTCTGTTCCCGGTCATTCAGAGCCAGGAACCCGCCGATGTTGGCCAACGGGTCTTTCTTGGCGCTCATCGTGCAGCCGTCGGTCAGATTGCACATCTCCAGCACGATGTCCGCGATCGGCCGGCCGGCGTAGCCCTCTTCCCGCTCCTGAATGAAGAACGCGTTTTCAGCGATCCTCGTGGCGTCCAGGATGATGCGAACACCATGCCGCCGGGTCAGCTCACGGACGGCCCGCAGGTTGGCCAGCGAGATCGGCTGGCCGCCGGCCATGTTCACTGTCGCCGCCACCGACACATAGGGCACCTTGCCGGGATTGCCGGCGAGCACCCGTTCCAGCTTCTCGAGATCGACATCGCCTTTGAACGGATGCAGGCTCGCGGGGTCATGCGCCTCGTCGATGATGATATCGGT
>JBBQLF010000678.1:0-2619 GCA_038327695.1 Bryobacterales bacterium | reverse complement strand
CGGGCACGCGTCACGGTGGCCCGGGATTCGGCGCCGGCCGCCTCCGCGCGGCCCAGCGCGGAGCGCCTGGAAGTCAACGGCCCCAAAACCGCCAACGACGCGCGCATCGCATTTGACACCCTGTTCAAGAAATAGCCGCGGCCGCCCTGGCGTGGCGCGGCCGATGCCTTTCTGCGCCTGGCCAGGATTTTGGCCGTCTTGTCCCGTGCGCCCTAGTTCCCAGAGAAGAGAATCACTATGGCAGTCGCCGAACTTGTCGCCCAGCATCGTTTTGAGATTCGTGAAAACGTCATCACTCCGCCCGCGCCGGGCGAAGTCCAGGTCCGCGTGGAAGCCATCGGCGTCTGCGGCAGTGACCTCCACAACTTCGCCGAAGGCGGAGTCGGCGACATGCCCGCCCAGTACCCCATGGTGCTCGGCCATGAGCCCGTCGGCACCGTGCTGGCTCTCGGCGCCGGCGCCACCGGTTGGGCCCCGGGCGACCGCGTCGCCCTGGAACCGCCCATCTACTGCTACCACTGCGAATTCTGCATGACGGGCCGCCACAACCTCTGCGACACGGTTCGTTTTCTCTCCAACGCCGGCGAGCCCGGCTTCTTCCGGGATCGCGCCAATCTGCCCGTGCAGAATCTCCTGGCCCTGCCGGAAAACATCGGCTTCGCCGAGGCCACTCTGTTTGAGCCGATCTCCATCATCCTTCACTCTTTCCGCTTCGGCGACCCCAAGCTCGGCGAAACCACTGCCGTCATCGGCGCCGGCCCCATCGGTCTCACCACCATCGCCGCGCTCCGCGTGGCCGGTGTGTCCCGCATCTACTGCGTCGAGCCTGTCGCCCACCGCCGCGAAATGGCGCTCCTGCTCGGCGCCGACGCCGTCTTTGATCCCACGCAGGTGGACGCCGTCAAAGAAGTCCTCGCCGCCACCGGCCAGCGCGGCGTGGATGTCACCTTCGATTGCGCCGCCAAGGCCGGCTCCATCAACCAGTCCATCCGCATGACCTGTTCCGGCGGCCGCGTGGTCATCACAGGCCTGCCCTCCGAGCAGCAGACCTCCATTGATTTCCAGTTCCTGCGCCGCAAGGAGCAGACCTTCTTCCCCGTCCGCCGCTCCAACCACAAGAGCGAGCACGCCCTGCGTCTGCTCAAGGAGCAGGCCCATCGCTTCACGCCCATGATCACCCACCGCATGATGCTGGCCGACACCCAGAAGGCCTTCGACACGCTGGAAGCCTACACCGACGGCATCGGCAAAGTGGTGCTCGTTCCAGAGCCGTCCTGAGGCGCTGCGGTCCACGCCAGACCGTAAGGCCCGTCGTTGGGCCGCGGCGCAATCCGTCCCACGGATCGTACGCTTCCGCAGACGGGAGAAGCGCCATCAGCAACCCGCTCAGTGGCGACGAGTCATAAGCCGGTCATCCAGGGTCAGATCGCGAGGAATGGAACAACTTCTGGCGGGCGTTTCAGGATGCGAACACCAGAATGTGCCTGCCGGCCAACGATTGGACTGCGGAATTGTCCGTCCGCGTAGTCAGTTCGAGTCTGGCAGGCTGCTGAAAAACTCCCGCGGCCGCAACCCTTTGGGCACTCGGTCTTGCGGCCTCCAGCTTTGCCGGTCGCCGCTCACGATGACTGGCATCGCATCACTCTCCCCCCCTCCCCCCTCCCTCCTCGCTGGAGGACGCAGCACCAGGTGGCGTGGCCCGCGCGAGTATTTCAGCAGCCTGCTGGTCCCGCGTTTTCCGCAACGATCAACTGGAATAGACTCTACGCGTGACATCTTCCAGCGCCTTCATCCCGGCATCCGCCGCCGGCATGCGCCGTGCCTTCCAACGCCTTGCACTGGTCGTCGTGGCCGGCTGCGGCCTGGCCGCCCAAGCCCAGCCTGCACCCGGATTGGAGGCAGGCGCCGCAAAGCGGAACATCACCCCGGATCCGCTTCTGCCCATCAGCGGCGGCATGGGGATCCCCGTACCCGCAACGGCCCGCCAAGGTGAGTTGACCGTCCGGGCCCTGGTGCTCCGGTCCGGTAGCGAAACTGTCGCAGTCGTCAATCTCGATCTCCTCGGCTTCCCAAGCGTACTGGGTGATCGCGCCCGTGCCCTGGTCCCGCGCTTACGCCCCGATCAGATCATCATCGGTGTCACCCATACCCACAGCGCGCCGGACGTCTATGCCTATCCCGATGGCCAGGGAGGGAACACCGGCTCGTTGGACTACATGGACTTCGTCTCCAAACAGGTGGCCGCCGTTGTCAACGAGGCTCTGGACCGCATGCGTCCCGCCGAGCTACGGGCCGCCTCCGGCGAGGCCAAGGGCAAGATCGCCTACAACTACTATGCGCCCGATCTCTATGACCGCCGCGCCGCAGTCCTGCAAGTGAGAGGCGTGAATGGGCAACCCGTTGCCACGCTGGTGAACTACGCCATCCACCCTGAGGTGATGGGCAGCAAACGGGGCATTCTCAGCCCCGATCTCGCCGGCCCGCTCTATGACTACATCGAGAAGTCCGCGGGCGGCATAGCGCTCGTCATGAACAGTGCGCAGGGCGGCATGGTCACCGCCGGCAACCGCAATCTGGAGCAGGGGCCGAGGGACGCACTCCGGGCCTATTGGAACGATA
>JBBQLF010000677.1:0-2626 GCA_038327695.1 Bryobacterales bacterium | reverse complement strand
TTGGAAGGCGCCGACTCCCGGATAGGCGACAGGGCCGCCGGTGTAAGGCTCGGGGCGGGAGAAGTCATACTGATCGAAGCTCCAGTAATGCCAGGCGACGGCGTCCCAGTCCTGGATGGCGCCGGCGGCGGCGATGCGCATAGGCCACTCGGCGCGGTACTTGGTGGGACCGCCGAGTTGGGTCTCGTAGACGAGGTAGGGCTTGCCGGCGGGGCAGTTGTGCTCCAGCCACGGCACGTCATTGGAGAGCTGGGGCAGGTTGTCGAGGACCGAGTAGAAAGGCCAGCGCCTGGGTCTGCACCCCCTCCATGTAACTGTCGTGGGCCACCGCATCGCCCTGCATCAACATGTACTGCGACTGGATGCTCTGGCCGATGCCGGTGTCGAACACCAGCGGCGCCAACCGGCAGCTCTTACCCCAGGTCTTCAACTCGGCAGCGCAGCGCTTCTTGTGGGCGATGAGCGTGTCGAGCAGGAACTCGATGACATCGGACGCACGGGCGGCCCTGCACTGCTCGCGGCCGATGGGACCGGGGATGGCCTGAAACTTGGCGAGAGCCTCCGGGTTCGTGTCGTTCAGCTTGACAGCGGCCATGGGCGATGCCATCGGCGCCAGCAGCACGGAGCCATGCCCTAAGTCTTCACCCGGAAAAAGGAAGCCCCATGCGGCGGTGAGAGCCGCCTCTGAACCGTACTTGCGCGAGAGGAACGCGCTCCAGCGGGCCAGCAATTGCCTGCGGAAGAAGGGCGCGGCGGTCTGCCACCGGCCGCCCATCATGGCGGTCATCCACCACTGCTCGTTTGTGAGCTCCCAGACGGCGACGTTGGGGTCGTCCGCCAGGCGAAGCCCTGTGTGGAGGTTTGGGTGGTGGGCCTTCCGGCGCCCGCGCGCCAGGGCGGCAGCCTCCAGGCGCGGGTCCCAGACGGCGGCGAGAGCGTTGGCACGGGCCGTCGAGGACTCGCGCATGGCGGCGATCCACTCGTTCTCCGTGGCGGGATCGTCGCTCCGCTTGGCAGCCACAGGGATCTCGGCGGCGGAGACCGAGCCACCCAGTATGGCTGGAACCCAGATGTAGACGCCCTGGCGAGCTGCCTCCGCGAGGAAGAAATCGTGGTAGCCGGTGGGGGGAGAGATCGCCCTGAACAGCAGTCTCGCCAGCGGCGATGGCCCAGTCGCGCACCATGTTGAAGCCGGCCTTCTTCATGCGGCGGACGGTCTCGCGAGCGAGGAAGTATGGGTCGCCGTGAATTGTCTTCTGCGGCGGCGGCAATCTACCAATGGCGCCCCAGAGGCGCAGGCGGCTGGTGTTGGCGGTAAGATGGCCGACGGCGTCGACGGTGACATACGCGCTGTCCGGCGGAAGCGGCGAGGCAGCGCGGAGGAGCGTGGCAAAGGCGGCCAGCGCGGGCAGAATCGTGGAGCACTGTATTAGCGGATTCATTGGAAACTATGGCCGCCACTCCCGCTGCCGGGCCACGCCTCTTTCGAGGACGCTGAAGCCGGCGCCCTGCTCGAAGGCCCAGCGGAAGGCCGCTTTGGGCTCGATCGCACCCGCGGCGAGGATCTTGAAGGCGATCCAGGGTTGCTTCAGGCTCCGCATATAGTCGGCCACTTCCACGGGATCGGCGCACCAGATGTTGTCGCACTCTGGCTGAGGCTTGGCCGACCAATAGCCGGTCTTGTGGAGGGTCTTCATCCAGAAGTCCGGCAGGAGTCCACGATCGACACAGGCCTTGATCGTTTCGAGCTTGTGGCCGCCGATGCCGGCAGGCAGGCCGTTCCGGCGTGTGAGCTCGAGAGCCTTGGCAATCAGGTCGAACTTACCTACTTCCACCAAGCGGTCGGCCACGCCGCCCTGGATGTTGCAGGCACAGGCGCCCCGGTCGATGGACTTCCGGGTCATAGACAGGATGTCTTTGCCGCCGCAATCGGAGATGAATTGGATCTTGCCGCCGCGCCGCCAGTAGTCGTTGATCACGTCACAGAGTGCCGGATTGGTCAGCACAGTGTTGACGCTGCAAGCTTCGGCCAGCGCAAACGTCTCAAAGATCTTGTCGCGGTGATGGTATGCCTTAACAAGCTTGGAGGTGTAGATCAAATCGCGCGCGTGAGCCCAGCCGCCGATGAGGTTGCCGCCGAGGATCATGCGGCTCAGCGTCAGCTCGCCGATCTTGCCGCGCGGCAGTGGACCCTTCAAATCATGCCGCTGCTGAACTGGAAGCTCTTGACCGTGGGACTGGCGACGAACGTATCGCGCTTGCCGGCGCGGGCGCGCAACTGCATCTCCTCCACGCTCTTCCAGCCGTGACGCTTCAGCGCGGCGAATACGAAGAGTCCCAGGAACGGCACTCCGGCCAGATTGGCCAGCATCTGCCGGCGTGGAATTGGCCCTAACTCGGCCGATGCAACCTTGTCGAAGCGGCGCGCCAGCAAGCCATCGAGCCCGAACGAGGCACCTGGGAACGCCGTCAGGACGGCCAACACGAACAGTTCCACCAGGTTCTTGTTGACCAGCAGGTAGCTGCCTTCGTTGACGCCGGGCGTGACCGGGCCGAACAGCGGCGGGTAGGCGCAGTAGTAGAGCGCCAGTAGCGCAATGCCGCCCCAGGCCGCAACGCGTGCCTG
>JBBQLF010000676.1:0-2627 GCA_038327695.1 Bryobacterales bacterium | reverse complement strand
AAGTGCGAGCATGTGTTTGGAGCCGCCCACGATCTGCACCACAGCGTCGAGTCCCTCCACCCGCTGCGCCGTGTAATGCGGCTTTCCAGATTGTCCCGATAGAGTGAGGGTGCCCGTGGCGAGCAGCCCTTCGCGGTCCTCACCCCACATCCACACCGTGCCGTTCTGGAGTAATGCCGCACCACCATGGACGAAAGCGGCGATGCCGACGACACCCTGTAGGGCCGGGATGGGGGTGGGCTCTAGCCGCTCATAGGTAGGTCCACGGTCGGTCCCACCCAAAAGACCGAAATCATTCCGGCCCCAGACGTATACTCTGCCGTCCTCGCCCAATACCATGCTGATCCATGCGTCCGGCACTGCCACCGCTCGGCCCTTGGGAAGGCCAGGAACCGGGGTGAGCTTCTCAACAAACTCAATGGCCGGATCCGCGCCGCACACGCGGTACCGGTTGGTGCCCTGGCACATGACGGTTCCGTCAGGCGCAATGACCAGGGTGTGGGTGCTGGAACTGGCGACGTGCACCCTATCCGCCAAATCGGGAGCGGCGAGCAGGGAGATCGCGCACCCGAACGCGAGGATCAGAGCTAAGCGCATCCGTTCAGCTTCTCACGTCCGTTGATGTCGCGGGGAATCGGAAGGCGCATTGGCGAACGGTCCGGGCAATCCCCCGGCGCAATACCGGGGCAAGAAGTCGTCACGGTGAGTGTCATGTGCCCTCTCCGGGTGGCTCCCGAGTGACGCGCAAACTGGACACTGAGCCGGAGCGCCGGGCTTCGCCGGGTCGCATTGACGAGATGTCCCGACGTGGCAATTTGAGCTGAATTGCCAGCGAAAGGCGCGGCCGTGTTCCGCAATCGACTCCGGGCTCAGCGACGTAGCTGAGGAAGTGTCCTGGGGCCGGTCTGCGCCGGCACCGCTGGCGATCATTCCCAGCGGGACCCAGCTATGCGTGAGCGCACTTCTGAAGCCAAACACTGGCTCAGCAGTTCCTCAACCTCCACCACGCTGTGGACCACGCCGACGATGGCGCCGGCGGCCCGCCACTCGTCCAGACGCTTCCGCTGAAGGATCGTCGGCGCCTCACCCGGCCGCTTGACCTCCAGTTGGAGGCTGCGCCCGCAGATGCAGCCGTCGATATCGGGCTCGCCAGCCACGCCCATGCGGCCGCCCCAGCGCTTCCGGGCCAGGCAGCCGGGAAGGCCGTTCAGATAGGCCAGGATCGCCCTGACGATGGCCCGCTCGCTTGTCATGCCCTTCGTTTCCGGGACTTCAACCTTTCATCCTTCAACCTCTCCAGCCTCAACCTCTCCTGCTTCGACTTCTCCTGCCTCTCCGCCTCGCGTTGCCGGTGATACGCCTCTCGTTCTTGCTTCGTGCACAACGGCTGGCGGCGGAGCCACTCGTCCCAACTGATCCAGCGGGCGCCCTCGGCCTCAGGCCGCGGCGCCTGGTAGTCGCCGGGACGGAATCGCCGCGCAGCGGCGAGCAGGTCCTCCTCGCCAAATCTCTCGAGGGCCCAATCTGTCACTGCGGTGAACCGCGCACGCAGTGTTTCAATGGCGGCCGGATCGAAATGCCCGCCAATCGCGGCCTTCTCGGCGATGACCATGCGCGAGCTCAGCCAGGCGTAATACTCGGGATCGAGCTGCCGGTACGCCGTGTCGTTGAGCTGGACGTCGCGGGCGAACATCTCCGGGTTTGCCGTCGTCCACGTCGCGAGGGACGTGGAGACGAACAGGCAACCCGGCGGGTGGCCCTCGGGCGCCGGCGAAATCGCGATGGCAGGCTGTTCCGCCGTGGCCGTGATCATGTTGGCTCTCCTGGCTATTTCTTGACTGCGGGATTCCCGCAGTCACTTCCTCCGGCGAGATCGCGGCGGCTCCGCGCCGGTGGATCACCAGTCTGGGATCCGTCTTCATCCTCCTCGAAGTACTTGACGTTCCCCAGCCAGCACTTCACCTGGAGGTCCTCCCCGCGCAGCGTTGCAAGCTGCAGATCCTCCATCTGATTGCGCACGTACTGGATCAAATGATTGATTCGAATAGCCCAGTCCAGAATGCGGACGGATAGGTGCCTGCGCCTGCCAATGATGCGCAGGAAACGCAGCACGGCGAGGTGGGCTGGACCAAATGCCCGCGCGGCGCGGATGTGCTGGTCGATCGGCAAAACTATGAAGTACCGGCGAGCAGCCGTGGCCGGCTTGACCGTGACTGCCAGCGAATAATAGGAGTCGGATCGACAATAGCCAGGCATTGTGCGGGCTTCCACCTCCTGCATCCCGATCCGGATCCTCGCCAGCGCTTTGCGGATGCGCTTCACATTGGTGTGGATCCTGGACGGCGCGCCGCGTGCATCGCGGATGATGTTCTCGAATTCGACCACGCCGCGTTGGACGGTGGCCAACTCGATGGCGGCGGCGCGGTGGTCCTCGCCGGTCATGATGCTCAGGTATTTACGATTCATATAATTATCCTTTTCTCCTTTATTGGCGGCTTCGATGATGGCAGTGCGATGGCCGTCCGGATCAGTGCCGCAACCGAGCCGGAAGCCCCACGGGAGCTTGGCCAGATTCCTGCCGGGTGCCCTTGCGAGACCTTTGCGGAACCTTGCGGAAACTCGAAATC
>JBBQLF010000675.1:0-2640 GCA_038327695.1 Bryobacterales bacterium | reverse complement strand
CCGAGACGCTGCACTTCGGCGTGGAGTGGCGCTTCGTCCGCGCCGGCGATGTCCAGGTGAAGTGGACCGGCGACTCGCGCGCCCAACTGCAGCTGAAAACCACCGGTCTGGTCGCCACCCTCTACAGCGTGCTGGACACCTACATCGGTACCTACGATGCCGGCCTCTGCGCGACCACAGTCAGTCTCGTTTGCCGCCCCCGGCGCGCATCTGCCAGACTGTAAGCACGATGATTCTGCGGATCGCGCTGGCCGCGATAGTTCTAGCCCTCGCGGTGCCCGCGTCCGCCCAGCCTCCGGCCGAGACGCTGCACTTCGGCGTGGAGTGGCGCTTCGTCCGCGCCGGCGATGTCCAGGTGAAGTGGACCGGCGACTCGCGCGCCCAACTGCAGCTGAAAACCACCGGTCTGGTCGCCACCCTCTACAGTGTGCTGGACACCTACATCGGTACCTACGATGCCGGCCTCTGCGCGACCACAGTCAGTCTCGACGCCCAGGAGGGCCGCCGCAAGCGCGAAGTCAGGGTCACCTTCGACCGCGAAAAGAAGCGCGCCCATTTCCTCGAGAAAGACCTGGTTGCCGGTACCACCGTGGCCGCTACCGAAATCGACGTCCCCGCCTGCGTGCACGACACCCTGGCCGCGTTCCGCAAACTCCGCCAGCTCCACCCCGCCGTGGGCTCCTCCATCGAACTGCCGCTCAGCGACGGCAAAAAGGTGATCATGGCCCGCGCCGAGGCGCAACAGCGCGAGACCATCACCACCCCGCTCGGCCAGTTCCCCACCATCCGCTATGAGGCGTTCCTGTTTAACGGCATCTTCTACGGGCGCAAGGGCCGTCTCCTGATCTGGATCAGCGAGGACGACAAACGCCTGCCCGTGCAAATCCGAGTCCAACTGCCCTTCTATGTCGGCACCATCACACTCCAACTTGAAAAGACGGAATAAGACCATGTGGAAGCTCTTCACTGTTGCCCTGCTGGCGCTCGCCCTCCCCGCTCAACAGCCCGCACCCGCCCCGCTCAATGATCAGCAGGCGCTGGCTCTGTATGACCGCTCGCTGCAACTGATTGAGGCCAGCGGCGTGGCCAGCGCCGAACTCGGCCGCGCCGCCGTTCCGCTGGCCGAGAACATGCGCCAGGCCGTGGAGAGTCTCAGGTTCCTGGGGCTTCGCAACCCGCAACTGCATTACCGCTACATGATGAACCTGCGAGCCTTCCTGCTGCTGTCCGACACGCTGCCGCGGCCCGCGGCGTTCCCCGGGATGGCGAAGCAACAGCTCGCCGAACTCCGCGACAACCTGCTGCGCATCGAGATCTACTATCAGCGCCAGATCGAACAGCTCCAGGCCGGCCTTGCCTCCCCGGACCGCGACGCGCTCAAACGCTACGCAAGCGCCAACGCCCAGCTCCCCCCGCCCGCCGCCAAGGGCGCCCGCATCGTTTTCTATGGCGACTCCATCACAGACGGCTGGCGCCTGAACGAGTACTTCCCCGGCCGCGATTTCGTCAACCGCGGCATCAGCGGACAGATCACCGGCCAGATGCTCGGCCGCTTCTACGCCGACGTCGTCTCGCTGAAACCCGCCGCCTTTCTCCTGCTGGCCGGCACCAACGACATCGCCCGCGGCGTGGATCCGGCCGCCATCCAGAACAATATCCTGATGATGTGCGACCTGGCCGACACCTACAAAATCAGGGTGATCCTGGCCGGCATCCTGCCCGTCTCAGACCACCATAAGGGCACCAACCCATCCTACGAGCGCACGCGCCAGCGCCCCATTCCGGCCATCCTCGAAATGAACAAATGGCTCCAGGCCTTCTGCGAGAAACGCGGCTATACGTATCTCAACTACTATCCGGCCATGGCCGGCGCCGACGGCCAACTGGCGCCCAACCTCGCCGACGACGGCCTCCACCCCAACCCCACCGGCTATCGCATCATGGCCCCTCTGGCGCTGGCCGCCATTGAAAAGGTGCTGGGCCCACCCCAGCCGCAACCTCCCGCCAAGAGGCGGCGTCTATTCTAACGGCATGAAACTCCGCCATCTCCTCGTCGTGTGTCTGCTCGCCGCCCTGGCGTTGGCGCAGGGTTTGACGATGTCTGTCAACCAGTTGAAGGGTTTCGTCCGCTCGTCCATCCGCCTCCAGCACCCCGACAAAAAGGTGGCGGACTACCTGAAAAACGTCAAGCTCAGCGAGAAACTCACCAGCCGCGACGTGGAAGACCTGATGAACGAGGGCATCGGTGAGAAGACCACTACCGCGCTCAGCGCCATGGTCACCGCCACCGCCGCCCTCACGCCGCCCACCACGGACACCATCCTGAAAGCCGCGCCGCCGCCGCCCATGCCGCCACCGTCAGCCCAGGTCCAGGAGAAGGTGATCGCCGAGGCGCGCGAGATCGCGCTCAGCTATGCCAAACGGCTGCCGGATTTCATCTGCCTCCAGATGACCTACCGCTACGTGGATCCGTCGGGACTGGAGTACTTCCAGCTCTCCGATAAAATCGCCGCGCGGCTCAGCTACTTCGAGCAGAAAGAGAATTACAAACTCATCTCGGTGAACGGCGGGCTGACCAATGCGGACTTCGACAAACTCGGCGGCGCCACCTCCAGCGGCGAGTTCGGCACCATGCTCAAG
>JBBQLF010000674.1:0-2645 GCA_038327695.1 Bryobacterales bacterium | reverse complement strand
TCTCACACTACAGGATCGAAGGCCCGCTGGGTGAGGGCGGGATGGGCGTGGTGTATGCGGCGATGGACACCAGCCTGGGGCGGCGTGTGGCGGTGAAGCTGTGCCGGCCGGGGCGCGCCGATCAGAACGGGCGCGATGAGTTGGTCCGCGAGGCGCGGGCCGCCTCGAAATTGAACCATCCCAATATCGCGCAGATCTACGACCTGGGAGAAACAGACGAGGGTCTCCCGTTTTTCGTCATGGAGTTCGTCGCCGGCGACAACCTGGCGCGCCAGTTGAGTGCCGGGCCGATGGATTGGAGCGCGGCGGTGCGGGTGGTGCGGAGTGTCGCCTCGGCGCTGTCGGAGGCGCATGATCATGGCATCCTGCACCGGGACATCAAGCCAGCCAACATCGTGGTCAACACCCATGGCAGTGTCAAGGTATTGGACTTCGGCCTGGCGCGGATGATGGAAATGGGCACTACGCACACTGCGCCGGCGGATGAGACGGTGCATGTGGACGTCGCGCAGACCGTAGCTGGTCAGATGAAGGGCACGCCCGGGTATGTTTCTCCGGAACAATCGGTGGGTGGCGACGTGGATCGCAGAACCGATCTGTTCTCGCTGGGGTGCGTGCTGTACGAGTGCCTGACCGGGGTGCGGCCCTTTCTGGCTGAGACGCTGGAGCGGTCTCTGGAGCGCGTGCGGACAGCCGCGCCGCAGCGGCCATCGGAGTTGAAGCCGTCGCTGCCCCACGCTGTGGATGCCGTGGTGATGAAGCTGCTGGAAAAGGAGGCGGTGCATCGGTATCAGAGCGCCGGGGAACTGATTGCGGCGCTGGATCTGGTGTTGGAGACAGAGGCGCCACGACGGCCGAAACGGCGCCGGTGGGACGTCTGGGTGGCGGCGCTGGCGCTGGTCTGCGTGGCCGTTGTGCTTTACAGCCTGTGGAACGCGCCGTATGAGCCAGGCGGCGAAGCACAGCGCTGGTACACGGAGGGACTGACGGCGATGCGCGACGGCACCTATCTGAAGGCGAGCCGGTCGTTTGAGCAGGCTGTTCGGCAGGATCCCAAATTCGCGATGGCGCAGGCCCATCTGGCCGAAGCCTGGTTTGAGATGGACTACTCGGACCGGGCCCGGGAGGCGCTGTTGCGGGCCAAGCGGGTGATGCCGAAGCTGCGTGGACTGCGCCGGGCGGACGGGTTGACGGTGGAAGCGATCGACTTCATGTTGACGGGCGATTTTGAACAGAGCCTGCAGAGATACGAATCCATCGTTCAACAAGCGACCGGCAACGAGCGGGCATGGGCGCTGCTGGACCTGGGCCGGGCCTACGACCGTCTTGGACAGGCCGGCAAGGCGCTGGAGGCGTATCGGGAAGCGGCGAAGGCGAACAGTCAATGCGCGGCCTGCCTGGTCAGACTGGCGGCGAACGCCCGCCGGATGAGGATCTTCCCTGAGGCGGAGCAGGCACTGGACCGGGCCGAACCGCTGTATGCGGCGGCGAGCAGTCTGGAGGGCGCCGTGGAGGTGCAGTATACGCGGGCGCAGGTGCATTCCGCGATGGCCAAGGAGGAGTTGGCTCTGCGGGAGATTGACAATGCCCTGGTTTCGGCGGGCGTGGCAGGCAATGTCCAGCAGCAGGTGAAGCTGTACTTGCTGAGGTCGAACGTCTGGGTGAACAAGGGCAACGCCCCTCAGGCGCAGCAGGAGGCCCAGAAGGCGGTGGATCTGGCGCGGGCCCAAGGCGTGGAAGCCCTGGAGGCGCGCTCGCTGCGGCAGTTGGGGAATGCGCACGTGATGAACAACCGGTTCACGGAGGCAGAGGCGCTGTTCGAGCGGGCGCGGGAGTTGGCGAACCGCAATCACGCGCGAGCCATCGAGGCGCAGTGCCTGATGTCGATGGGCAGCCTCCACCACGCCACCGGCGCACCGGACCGGGCACGGACTGAACTGGCCGCCGCGGTGCCTGCGCTGCGCGGGGCCGGTTACATGAAAGAAGCCTTCGACGCGGGGATTCTGTTGAGCCGTCTGTTGCGGGACAAGGGTGATCTGGGTGCGGCCGAGAGTGCTATCGAGGAGGCGCTGAAGGACGCCGAACGGCGGAACAATCTGGCGGACCAGGCATTGGCGGAGGAAGGCCTGGGTACGATTCTCGGCTACCGGGACCGGCACAGCGAGGCGGCGGCGCGGCTGGCGCATGCGCGCAAACTGGCGCTGGAGGTGAGTCCGATGATGGTGGGCTTTTTGATCGTGTCCGAGGCGGGGCAGTGGTGGCGCATCGGCGCATTTGCGCGGGCCGATGCGTTGTTGGCGAAAGCCGCGGAATGGCAGAAGACGAATCGACTGCCCGCCCTGGCGGAGCATCTTGGGCAGGTGCGGGGAGAGATGGAATTGGCCCGCGGGCGCAATCGAGAGGCGGTGGCGCTGTTCCGGGAGAGCGAGCGCGCGCTCGACGCCAAGGACACGAAGGGCCGGGTGGAGACGCTGCCTTGGCTGGGTTTGGCTCTGGCGCGCGCTGGCTCCATGGCCGAGGGTTGGAAGACCTGCGAGTTGGCGATGGCCGATGCCGCGAAACTGGACGCCCCCCGCATGGTGAGCCGCGCGCAACTCAATTGTGGAGAGACCGCACTGCTGGCGGGGCACCGGGACAAAGCGGCG
>JBBQLF010000673.1:0-2654 GCA_038327695.1 Bryobacterales bacterium | reverse complement strand
AACTTCATCGACATCTACTTCCGGACCGGCCTGTATCCGGCGCCAGCACCGGTGGTGCTGGGCATGGAGGCCGCGGGCGTGGTGGAGGCCGTTGCCGACGGCGTGACCACTGTGAAGCCGGGCGACCGCGTGGCCTACGCGATGTGCCGCGGCTCCTATGCCGAGTACGCGGCTGTGCCGGCGTGGCAACTGGTGCCGGTGCCGCAGGGGATGGAACTGCGGACGGCGGCGGGCGCGATGCTGCAGGGCATGACGGCTCACTATCTGACGCATTCCACCTGGGAATTGAAGCCGGGGGAGACGTGCCTGGTGCATGCGGCCGCGGGCGGGGCAGGGCAGTGGATTGTGGCGGCGGCCAAGCTGCGGGGGGCGCGGGTGATTGGCACCACGTCCACGGCGGCGAAGGCGGAGGCGGCGCGGGCTGCCGGGTGCGACGAGGTGATCCTCTATGCGGAGCAGGACTTCGAGGCGGAGACCAGGCGGCTGACCGGCGGCAAGGGCGTGGACGTTGTTTACGATTCAGTGGGCGCGTCGACTTGGGACAAGAGCCTGAACTGCCTGCGGCCGCGCGGGTTGATGGTGAGCTTCGGCAATGCGAGCGGGGCGGTGCCGGCGTTTGCGCCGCTGGTGCTGAACCAGAAGGGCTCGATCTTTCTGACGCGCCCGAGCCTGGGCCACTATTGCGCCAACCGCGAAGAGTTGGAGTGGCGCGCGGGCGACATCTTCCGCTGGCTGGTCACTGGCACGGCCAAGCTGCATATCGACGAGGTTTATCCGCTGGCGGAGGCGGGCCAGGCGCAGACGGATCTGGCGAGCCGCAAGACCACGGGCAAACTGCTGTTGGAGCCGTAGCCCGAGTCGCGGTACAATCCGGCGCATGGGGCTGACACGCTGGATCATCGTTCTCTCTGTGTTTACAGGCGGGCTATCGGCCGAGAACTGGCCGCAGTGGCGCGGGCCCCGGTTTGACGGGAGCAGTGCCGAGAAGGGGCTGCCGATGAAGTGGGGGCCGGCTGAGAACGTGGCGTGGAAGGTGGCGATGCCATCGCGCAGCGGCGCCACGCCGATCATCTGGGGCGACCACATTTTCCTGAACGTAGCGGCCGAGGGCAAGTTGTATCTGTGGGCGCTGGACCGGCGGGACGGCGCGCTGCGCTGGCAGCGGCATCTGGGCGATGGCGACCACATGATGCGCAAGCAGAACATGAGTTCCCCTTCGCCGGCCACCGACGGCAAGCTGGTTTGGGTGATGACGGGCACGGGCATGCTGAAGTGCTTCGACTTCGCGGGCAAGGAGATGTGGTCCCGCGACATTGAGAAGGAGTACGGCAAGTTCGGCTTGAACTGGGGCTATGCTTCGTCGCCGCTGTTGGACGAGGGCGCGCTGTACGTCCAGGTGATCCATGGCATGAAGACAAAAGAGCCGTCCTATATTTTGAAGATCGAAGGCTCGACAGGGACCAACGTGTGGCGCGCGGAGAGGCCGACGGCGGCGGTGATGGAGTCGCCGGATTCCTATACGACTCCTGCGATGGCGAAGGCCGGCGGACGGAAGGAACTGATCATCGCTGGCGGGGATGTGCTCACCGGGCACGATCCAGCGACGGGCAAGGAGCTGTGGCGCGGCGGCGGCTTCAATCCGGACAATAACCCGTTTCAGCGGATCATCGCCTCGCCGGTGGTGGCGGGCGATGAGGTGTATGCGCCGACGCGGGTGAAGCCGCTGATCGCCTACCGCGCGGGCGGGCGGGGCGATGTGACGAAGACGCACCAGATGTGGCAGTGGATGAACGGGCCGGACGTGCCGACACCGGCGGTGGACGGCGAGTATCTGTATGTGGTGAATGATCGCGGAGTGCTGTACGTGGTGGAGCGCAAGACGGGCAAGGAGGTTTATGGGGGGCAGCGGTTGCGGCCAGGGACCTATAGCGCGTCCCCGGTAGCCGGGGACGGCAAGGTATTTATTACGAACGAAGATGGCGTGGCCGTCGTATTCAAGACAGGGCCGAAGTTCGAGCTGGTGTCAGAGAACGAGATGCAGGAGTACACGCTTTCGTCGGTGGCGATTTCGCAGGGGCAGATCTTCCTGCGCACCACGGGTCATCTGTATTGCATCGGGAGAAAACCATGAAACGGATTGGGTGCTTTTTGTTTTTGGGCACGCTGGCGCTGGGGGGATGCTCGCGCCGGGACCGGCGGGAGGTGCACCAGGACCTGCACGAGGCGGCCAAGGAAGTGAAGGACGCGGCCCACGAGGCGGCCAAGGACGTGAAGGAAGCCGCGCACGAGGCCGGGGACGAAGTGAAAGAGGCCGCGCGCGAGGCGCAGAAGGAAGTGAAAAAGGCGGCCGAAGACGTGAAGCGGGAGGCGCGGGAGGCCAAGGACAAGGCGAGGGCAGTGGTGCGGGAGCAGTAGAGCGTTCAGGCGTGGTCTTCGGCGGCGAGGGCGCGTCTTGAAAAAGGCGCCGAAGATGTGAAGCGGGAGGCTCGGGACAAGGCGAGGGCAGTGGTGCGGGAGCAGTAATGCGATCCGGCGACGTCTTCGGCGGCGAGGGCGAGTTTTGAAAAAGGCGGCCGAAGATGTGAAGGGGGAGGCTCGGGACAAGGCGAGGGCAGTGGTGCGGGAGCAGTAGAGCGTTCAGGCGTGGTCTTCGG
>JBBQLF010000672.1:0-2662 GCA_038327695.1 Bryobacterales bacterium | reverse complement strand
GGCCTATGAAGCAACGGATTTCAACGATGCCGAGGGCCTGGAACGGCCACATTTCTGCTGGCCGAACCTGGACGTCCCGGAGGCGCTGAAACAGATTGCCTCCAACGTGGCTCCGCCGCTGTACTCGATCTCGGGGCAGGTCACCTTCAATGGTCAGGCTATCGGCGGCGTGACGATGTCGTTGACCGGGGCGGCTACAGCCACCACGGCCACGAGCGCTGACGGCGCCTACTTGTTCCCGGCGCTGCCGGCAGGCAACTACACGGTGACTCCGTCCCGCGCCAACTACACCTTCACGCCAGAATCGGCGACGGTGGCACTGGCCTCCAACCGGTCGCTGGTCTTTAGCGTTTCCAAGGTGACCGGTACGATCGGTGTCAACCGCTCCAGCCTGCGATTTGGCGCCACCGCCGGCGGTAGGTCCCTCACAGAGCCCCAGGAGATCATCGTCTCGGTGAGCGACAACCTGCCGGTGACCTGGATCCTGACTGTCGACAAGTCCTGGCTGAGGGTAACTCCGGCAACGGGAATAGGGTCCGGCCGGTTCCTGGTCTCGCTGGATCCAGCCTCCCTTCCGGGCGCCGGTATCTGGACGGGCACGGTGCAGCTGAAGACCAGCACTACCGCCGCGGCGCAAATCACCATTCCAGTGTATCTGGGCGTCAGTCCGTCCAGCGGTGCGCCGTTTGGAGCCTTCGACACTCCGGCGGATAGCGCCACGGAGCTGAGTTCCAACATCCCGGTCACCGGATGGGCGCTGGACGATGTGGGCGTGAAAAAAGTGCAGATCTGGCGGGAGCGCGTGGGCTCGGAACCCGTCTACAGCAATGGCATGGTGTTCATCGCCGACGCCGTGTTCGTCTCCGATGCCCGTCCCGATGTGGCCCAACTGTTCCCCAACGCACCCTACAACTACCGGGCGGGTTGGGGTTACCTGATGCTGACAAACTTCCTGCCGAACCCCACGGGCGGTCCTGCGGGCAATGGGACTTACAAGCTGCACGCGATCGCGGTGGATGAAGAGGGCAAGGAGACCCTGTTGGGTATCAAGACTATCAAGGTGGACAACGCAAATGCCGTCAAGCCGTTCGGCACGATCGATACGCCGAATCAGGGCGAGACCATCTCGGGCAACGCCTACGTCAACTTCGGCTGGTCCTTGACGCCGCAACCCTACAAAGTGGATGAGAGTGGCAAGAAGGTCTGGATCAGCGTCGATGGCGTGTTCCTGGGCAACGTGACCTACGGCCTGTACCGGTCTGACATCGCCGGTTCCTTCCCCAGCTACGCCAATGCCAGCACCGGGGTGGGTTACTTTATCCTGGACACGACGCGTTTCACCAATGGCATCCACAATATCGGATGGCTGGTGACAGACTCGGCTGGACGCACTGATGGCATTGGCAGCCGGTTCTTCTTCATTCTGAACACGGCGCCATCCTCTACACAGGCTCCCGGGCCGGCGCCTGAGGCGGCTGCGCTTACTGCTCCAGGGGACGCCGTGGTGGAAGTGCGGGCGCTCGGGCGCTCGGAGGCGCGGTCTCGAACGGCTGTGGCGGCGGCCAGCGCTGTGCCGGCCCCGGCCGGAGCGGAACCGGAGGTGCGCTCTGAGGGGCGGGCCGAGCTACTGGGGGCGGCCGCTCAGCCGGCAGCCGGCCCGGGGCAGGATGGTGTTGCAGTCGAGGTGGAGGTGCTGGGGCGCGTCCAACTCCAGCTATGGCCCGCCGGGCGTGGGTGGAGCGGTTTCATGCGGCACGGCGAGGATCGGGTGGCCTTGCCGGCCGGTTCCACGTTGGACTCCGAAAGCGGCGTGTTCGTTTGGCATGCCGGCCCGGGTTTTCTGGGCGAGTATACGCTGGAGTTCACCAATGCGGGCCAATCGGTGACGGCGCGCGTGGCGGTTCGGCCCATGGGTTCAACCCGAAATCTCCCGAAAGAGGGCCAGGTTCGCTTTTAGGACGATGGTGGGATTCAGGTAGTGCGCCCTGGGCATCGGCAGGCCCTGGAGGAAGTGATCCACCAGGAGGCGCACGGCGGTCTGGCCTTGCAGGTAGGGGTGCTGGTAGATGGAGGCGGCGATCACGCCCCGCTGGAAATACGGCACCGCCGCGGCGAACATGTCCGTGGCGATGACGCGCACACGGCCGGCGGCGCCTTGCTAATGCTTAAGTTTTCATCGGCGGAGCGAGGCGAAAGCCAGGGGAAACGGGGAGTGTTGTGACGCCCCGGTGATGAAAACGTTCGTTGAAATGCAGCGACCGGGCCTTAAAGCAACTATTTCGAAGGATATCGCAGCGCTGACTTACCTGGTAGCGCTGGGAGAAAAGCTCTCTCCGAGTCTGCGCGCGCTCGACCTCCCGGTTGTCGTGCATGAACTGGCTAAGAGTCTCTAGCGGGACACCGATTTCTGCCGCGAAGCGCGATCCATGTTGCTCTTTCGCACCGCTCTCGCGGATGTCCCCGACCTGTGGATTCCGGATGTCGTCGGGGAGTATTCGAGGAAAACCGTGCTCACGTTGGAGTACTCGGCCGGCGAACAAGTTGATTCCTACGCCAGGCTGCACCCGGAAGCGATGCCAATGGCAATCAACTCCCTGGTGAAGCTGATGCTCCAAACGATCTTCGAAGAATGGCTGTTTCACGCCGACCCGCATCCCGGCAA
>JBBQLF010000671.1:0-2662 GCA_038327695.1 Bryobacterales bacterium | reverse complement strand
TGATCGGCCTGTTCTTGTTCCTGGGCGTCATCTCGATGGTGCTGGGCGCTGTGCGGCTGCGGCGGTTCCTGCGCGCGAACCCGGTGAGGTATAGCAGTGGGCGGCATGGGAGCACGGCATGACCGGCCTTGATCGCGTGATTCACGAACCGGCACGGCTGTTGCTGGTGGCCTTGCTAGCCGGGGTGAAGGAGGCGGACTTTCTCTACCTGCAGCGCGAAACCGGCCTGACTAAGGGGAATCTCTCCAGCCACCTGGCCAAACTGGAAGAGGCGCGCTACCTGGAGGTGGAGAAGTCCTTTAAGGGGAAGATCCCCTTGACCGTGCTGCGGCTCACGGGCGCGGGGCGCGCGGCGTTTGATAACTACAGGAAGAGCATGAACGGGCTGCTCAAGAAGGGGAATGCCGCTCACTGACCGCGGCGATACAATGGGGCCCTTGAGGCCCCACGATGGCTACCACACGCAGAGTCTTTGCCGGCGCGCTGGCGGCGGCGTCAGTAGAGTATCGCGAAAGAACCGTCGGGCCGGGGGAAGGCGGAGGGCAGGCTCCAGACCGGAACGCCCTCGGCGCGCCCTTTTTCCTTGGAGACTCCGGATGCGGAGAAGAGTTCCCAGGCGACGGCGGCGCCCTGCTTCCATGCCATGCCTTCGGTCCAGACGAGGAGCGTCTCGCCGTTTCGGTTAGCGGCGGCAACGGGGTGTTTGCTCTTGCCGCCGCCGGTGGGCGTGAGACTACGGGTTCCGGCGAGCGCGTGGATGTGGCCGGTGGTTTCCCAGGCGGCGGTGGTGGGGCCGAGCCAGGCGGTGCTCATCACGCAGGCGCCGACTTCCCATTCGTCGATTTTGGTGCCGGCGAAACTCGCTCCCTGGTCTTTCGATGTCAGCAGGAACATGTCCCGGTGGACGATCTCGCGGGCGCCGCGATAGAGGGCGCGCAGATCGCCATTAGCGGCGATGCCCGCCCTCATGCCGCAGCAGGCGCAGGCGCCGGTGGGTTCGGCCCAGGCCGCGTGCTCCGGCGGGAAGGTGCGGCCATCGTCGGTGGAAGTGGTGATCCAGACCCGGCGGTTCTCCTCCCCTATGGTGTTGGGTGTTGGGGCGTGCCAGAGGACGTGGACACGGCCTTGGGTGTCCGCGGCGAGGGTGGCTCCCCCATCCAGGCCCCAGGCCTTGGTGATGAGGTTTCGTTCGGGTTCGAAGGCATCGCCATTGCCGTTGAGGCGGGTGTAGAAGAGGCCGGACGGCGGCGTGGTTTTCGACGAACCCATCCAGGCGACGTGGGGGCGGCCATTGCGCCCCAGGCTGAGATGGGCGCCCCGGACGTTGCCGGTGGCGATGACGGCGCCGGGCTGGGTGTTGACGCGTAGCGGGGCGGTCCAGGTGGTGCCGCCATCGGCAGACAACTTGTAGTAAACATCACCGGCGCCCGGTTCGCCCTGGAAGTAGATCAGGTGGACGCCGCCCTTGGGGTCTGTCAGCACCTGTGGCTGGATGGCGCCATCGGGGAGCCGGAGTAGAGTGATGGTGGCGAGGATGGTGAGGAGCATTTTAGAAGTCGATGGACGCCAGGATTTCGCTGGGGTTCAGGCTGAACGCGCGGGCGATGGCCAGGAGGCTTTCGATGGAGGGGAGGTTGGCGCCGCGCTCGATGGAAGAGATCTGGCTGACGCTGAGCTTGGCGGCAGCGGCGAGGTCTTTGAGGGACCAGTCACGCTCGGCGCGGAGGATACGAATGCGGTGGCCGAGCTTCTCGCGGAGCCTGTCCTGTGTGGCGCGGCCCAGGCCGAACTGGGTGACAGCGTTGGCGAGAGTCTGGCGGAGTTGTGCCAGGGAGAACGGCTTGGCCAGGTAGTCAAAGACTTTGAGCTTGAAGGTGGCGCGCATGTCCTCCAGCGAGGGATAGCCGGTGACGATGATGACGCAGATGCCGGGGAAACGCGTGGTGAGCTGCTCCAGCACTTGTTCGCCGCTGGTTCCGCCCATTTTCATGTCCAGGAGGACAATGTCGGGGCGGCGATCATCGGCGGCCTCGTACAGGGCGTCGGGCTTGGCAAAGGTGCGGACGGCGTAGAGGCCTTCATCGCTGAGGAAGTCCTCCAGGTAGGTGAGGAAGTCAGGGTCGTCGTCCAGGACGGCAACGTCGATGAGAGTGGGGTGTAGCAGTTCGGCGCTCATGATAGGTGGCGGTCCTCCTTGGTGGGCAGAATGACTTCCAGGCGTGCCCCGCCCGCAGGGCAGTTGGCGGCGGAGATGGAGCCGTCATGCTGGTGCACGATGCCTTCGGCGACAGTGAGGCCGAGGCCGGTGCCGCGGGCATCGAGCCGTGTGGTGACAAAGGCTTCAAAGATCTCAGGCAGAACTTCAGGAGGGATGCCCGGGCCGTTGTCCTCCACTGTGATGGAGACGGCAGGCCGGCCGTCTATGGTGCAGGCGCGCGTGGCGGCGCGGATGCGGCCTTCGCCCGGTGGGACGGCGATCAGGGCGTTGCGGAGGAGATTGACGAAGACCTGGAGCAGGCGATCCGGGTTGGCCATGACGGTGTGGCCGGGCTGAGCGTCATTGGTGAACTGCACGTCGCCGGCCTTGTCGTCGATGGCGATGAGGTGCCATGCCTCGTCGATGAGAGGGCGCAGCTGGACCGAGGTGGCCTCCTGGCGGCGC
>JBBQLF010000670.1:0-2667 GCA_038327695.1 Bryobacterales bacterium | reverse complement strand
GGCAAGCGTCGGCCCCGTCACCATAAGCTGTTCTGCCCGGACGCGCATACCCTCGTAGAGCTCCAGGTTGTCCAGATCGCGCCCCCGCGAAACCAGGGCGCGCGTCAACAGCACAGGCTCCGGCAACTCCGCCGTCCCGGCAGCCTCCACCTTGATGTCGCCGGTGAACTCCGTCAGCGTCGGGCCGCTCAAATCGGCGGCCGGCCGAAACTCGGTCACCACGCCCGTCACCAGCACCAGTGCCCCGCGCGCTGCCGCCGGCGGCGGAGTTGTGCGCGTAAAGACGTAGAGCCCCTCGCTGGTCATGGGATCGCCATCGGCGTCCGAGGCCTGAGACTGCAGGTAGAAGCCCGCGCTCCGTACGCCTGTCACCACGCCCCGCGTGGTCACAGTCTGTCCCACAATGGGCGACATGGCGCCTGGACCCTGAATCTGACTGATTGGAAGGAAGGACTGGGCCGTGAGGCTCAGTGTGAGGAGGACGCCGGCAAGTAGGATTCGCACCCCTTCATGCTAACCCGCGCCGCGCCGCCGGAACGGCAGGCTCAGCAGCAGGAACAGCACCAACGCCGCCGCTTCCCCGGCCAGCAGATACCAGGGCCATGGACCCATCGCGTCCAGTGCCGAAGCCGCCCGCGGCTTGTGACAGAGGTACATGTAGTTCGTGCCGAATCGCGCGTTGAACCCGCCCACCAGCAGCGCCCACAGATTCACCACCACCAGAGCCCGCCAAACCGCCCCCGGTGCCGGCCTGGCCTGCCGGGACCACACCAGAAACAGCGCCGCGGCGATCACTCCGCCGTGCGCTGCAAAGAAGTAGATCGTCGGGTACGACAGCATCGGCCGCCACAACTCCGGTGTCAGCACAGCCATGGAAGCCCCGGTGATTCCGAGAAAGAACGCCGGCTCGCAGAGCCAGCGGTTCAGCGTCAGCAGGCTGAGCACGGCCAGCCAAAGCGTGAGGTCGCACAATTGCAGTGGCAGCCCCTCGGGAAAACGGTTACCCTCCGTGATCAGGCGATAGCCATACCAGACCAGTTCGTTGATCAGTAGAAACCAGCCCAGTCCCAGCCGCGTGGCGCGCGCTGCCGCCGCACTGCCGCGAACCGCCCACGCCAGCAGCGCCGCAAAGACCGGTATCGCCGCCATGAGGAGCAGATGCGCCCGGCCGAACAGCACGAAATCCGTCTGCATGGCCGGGCCCTAACGCAGCGCTACCGGTACTCCGCCCGCTTCCCGGCTTCTTTGTGCCGCATCCATGAAGGAGAACATCTCCAGGGTCTCCGCCTCGTCCACCGGTGCCTTGCCGCCCTGGAAGAACACGATAATCTCCTTCAGCAGCCCCTTGTAGCCGCTATAAAAGTCCTTCTCGCTGGACTTGATCAACTTCGGAGAAAACGCCGTCGCACCAAACGCCGAGTACGGCCGGTGCAGGCGGATTGTGCCCACGCGTCCGTCCCGCCACTTGCCCGTAACCACCTCGGCATCGGGGGCAAAAGTCCGCGTGACCTCCACGCAGCCCCGCCCCATCAATGTGTACAGTGTTTCCACCGTGTGGATGCCGTACCACGTCAGGTCCAGTTGGTGATGCGCCTCCATCGGACCAGGCCCCCACGCCATCACGCCAGTCAGGCCGTCCAGCCGCAACGCCGCCATGCCATCGTTGAAGCGGAGAGAGGACGACGAAAACCACCTCACGTTATTCTCCCGGGCCACCTGCGCGATGGCGCGCGCGTCAGCCAGAGTGGACGCCAGAGGCTTGTCGATGAAAACCGGCTTGCCACCTTTGACGATCTCCCGGAACTGCGCCAGGTGAGGCCGCCCATCCACACTCTCCAGCAGCACCGCGTCCACCTTCGTCAGCAGCGTGGCGATGTCCGGCACAATCTCGACGCCGTACTTGGTGCGCAGCTCTTCGGCGTACTTCTCAACCCGCTCGCTGCTCTCTTTCAAATCGGCGCTACCACCTTTGTAGGCGGCCACGATTCGCGCGCCGGCGATGTGATCTTTGTGCGCCGGATCGTTCAGTACCGAGGCGAACGCGGTGGCATGGGAAGTGTCGGTGCCGACGATGCCCAGGCGAAGGTCGGCGGCCCAGGCGGCACCAACCATTGCGGCCAAACAGAATAGCAGTCTCATACGCAAATTGTAGACGCTATCGCCGGGCGAAACACAGGCCGGACCACACCTCATCGATGGCGCACACCTTGAAGTCCACCCACATCCGCGCCAGCCCGTACTCCCGGACGAAGTCCCCATTCACATCTGCCGCCACGCCCGGCGCCTTCTTCGGCCAGGCGATCCACAGGTGCCCCTTCAATTCCACGCACCCCGCCGCCCCGTCAAATCCCGCCGCCAACTCCAACCTGCTGCGCACAAACAGCAGCACGGTCCTCGCCCCGGCCCCGCCACCGGACCGCAGCCGCACACCTTCCAGCCATGGCGCCAACTGCTCTGCCATCCCGTCCGGCGCATCAATCAGCGCCACCGCACTCCCCGCCCTGATCCCCAGCTTCTTCGCCAGCGGCGTTCCGCAATACCCAGCCATATCAACGCGCCAGCGACAGGTCTTCAATGTCCAGCCGCAGATTCGGAGTGAAGAACACGACGCCTGAATCCCCCCGCGCGCCCAGATCGGACGAGCCGAGCGTCGGGACAGAGAGATCC
>JBBQLF010000669.1:0-2680 GCA_038327695.1 Bryobacterales bacterium | reverse complement strand
TGCCGCCAAACTATCAGAAGAAGAAACAGGCAGATCTGTTTCTGTTTGTTCGGCGTCTGCCTGGGCCTGCAGGGCATTGTGGAGGCCTGGGGAGGGGTCCTGGGCGTGCTGCCGTACCCCATGCACGGCAAGCCGTCTGTGATCACGCACCGGGGTGTGGGCGTGTTTGCCGGGCTGCCCGCGCAGGTGAAGGTGGGCCGGTACCATTCTCTCTACGCACTGCGGGAGCGGTTGCCGGAGGTCTTTGAGATCACAGCCGAGACGGAGGACGGTGTGATTATGGGCGTGCGGCACCGCGAGCTGCCGGTGGAAGCGGTGCAGTTCCACCCGGAGAGCCTGCTGTCGCAGGACTCCGGTCACGGGCTGCTGATCATCCGGAACATGATCCGGCTGTACGGGCGCCTGCGGGGCGATCGGCTGGCTGAGGCTGGCGCAAGGGTGGGATCATAGTGGTGGGGTACTTGCCGCCGGGTACTGGGACCGATCCGCTATTGTCCTCGCGGGCCGTGAAGCTGACAATGGAATCATCCATGGAAATCTCCGACGCGATCTATGTGCTATTTCTGCTGATCTGCTGCTGGCTGGCGGAGAACCTGGATTCCGGGGGCGGTGGCGGCAAACGAGGCCGTGTGCCGGCCGCCACCTAAAATGGCTGACATCGTTGTGCTCGGTGGCGGACTCGCCGGGCTGGCCACTGCGGCGGCACTGGGCCAGAGCGGACATCGGGTGACGGTTCTGGAGGCTCGCGGGTTTCCGGGCGGCCGCGCCACGTCCTATCCCTTGCCTGCCGATGAGTCCGGAGTAGTGATCGACAACTGCCAGCACATCCTGTTGAAGTGCTGCGTCAATCTGCTGGACTTCTACGGGCGGCTCGGGGTGGCGGGCCAGATACACTTCCACAAAGAGTTCTACTTCATTGAGCCCGGCGGCCGCACGTCTGTGATGCGCGCGGGCGTGTTGCCCAAGCCGCTGCACTTTACTGAAAGCTTCGCGGCGCTGAAGTTCCTCTCGCTGGGCGACAAGCTGAGCATCGGCCGTGCGCTACTGGCCATCCAACGGGAACGGCGCCGGCCGGATCTGGATTCGATCACAATGCTGGACTGGCTGCGCGAAAAGGGCCAGACGCCGCGGGCCATCGAGCGATTCTGGCGGCAGATCCTGGTCAGCGCCATCAACGAGGAGTTGGACCGTATGGCCGCCTCGCATGGGTTCCAAGTCTTCTACCTGGGTTTCCTGGCTGCCTCGGACTCCTACCAGATGGGCGTCCCGGCCGTTCCGCTGGGCGAGCTCTACTCGGCCGCTGTCTGGCGCAACGTGCCGAACGTGGAGATCCGGTTCCGGATGCCGGTAACCGCCATCGGGTTCGATGCCGGGCGGGTGACCGGCGTGGAGGCTGGTGGTGCCACGATCCAGGCCGGGCACTACGTCTCGGCCCTGCCTTTCGAGAAACTGGCGCCGCTGGCGCCCCAACTGGGCATCGACTTCTCCCCCTTTGCTCACTCCCCCATCACGGGCGTTCACTTGTGGTTTGACCGTCCGGTCACTGATCTGCCGCACGCCACACTGCTGGACCGGACGACACACTGGTTTTTCAACAAGGACGGGGGGCGATATATCCAGCTCGTCATCAGTGCGTCGCGCACTTTGCTGGAGATGCCGCGGGCGGAGGTGATCGCGCTCGCGCTCCGGGAGTTGCGCGAGTTCCTGCCCGCCGCCCGGCAGGCGCAACTGGTCCGGGCGCACGTGGTCAAGGAGGCTCGCGCGACGTTTTCCGCCGCCCCTGGCCTGGAGTTGCGGCGGCCGGAGGCGCGCACCCGTTTCGTCAATTTCACGCTGGCCGGGGACTGGACTCGTTCCGGCTGGCCGGCCACCATGGAGGGCGCCGTGCGCAGCGGCTACAAGGCCGCGGAGGCCGCCGCGGCCGCACTCGGCCAGCCCAGCCACTACCTGCTGCCCGATATCGCTTAGACTCAAGGTATGCGCTTGCGACTGCTGGCTGGTTCCTTTCTCCTCATGTTGGCCCTGCCCGGCGTGATCCTGGCCGATCCGCCAATGACCTCCATCCAGATCGAGGTCAAAACATACAGCGGCAAGCCCATTGACCGGGCGAGCGTCATCGTCAAGTTCGTAGAGGGCCGCAACTACGTCAAGCTTGGCAAGAAGATCCATACATCCTGGCAGCTGAAGACCAACCAGGAAGGTTTGGCAAAAATCCCGGCGATTCCGCAGGGCAAGTTGCTGGTGCAGGTGATCGCCAAGGGTTACCAGACGTTTGGCCAGACGTTTGAGGTGAACGAACCGGAGCGCACCATTGAGGTGAAGCTCAACGCCCCACAGCCGCAGGTGAGCGCCCACCAGTAGGGCAGTCCGTCCGGCGCGCCGCAACCCGCACCCACCACTTTCAGGTTGTTGGCCGAAGCCGTTGAGCCCTATCAGTTGGTGCCCGGCATGCCCCGATTTGGCCCGCCGGAACCCAGGGAAATATACGTACTAGTACTGCTGCGGTTCCGGTACCAGTTTGGTCCTGAGGCGGAAAAAGTCAATTTCCCTTGAAATCAAGTACATACACACGATGTATGTATTATTCTATTGACCGTCCACAACATCTTGGGGTATCGTTGCGAATGCCCCCCTTCCTACTGGTCACCAATGAACCGCCGAGTGGGGACCCGTTTGACAC
>JBBQLF010000668.1:0-2683 GCA_038327695.1 Bryobacterales bacterium | reverse complement strand
TTTGCGCGAGGCGAAGTTCTGCGCCTCCACGGCCTTCTGCGCCGCCGCGATCCGCTTGGTGATCAGCTTGGACTCAATCGGCACGTCCTCTTCCATGCCCAGCCGCAGCATCAGGTTCTGGATGCGGTCGCCGCCGAAGATCCGCAGCAGGTCGTCCTGCAGGGAGAGGAAGAAGCGCGACGAGCCGGGGTCGCCCTGGCGCCCGGCGCGGCCCCGCAACTGGTTGTCGATGCGCCGCGACTCATGCCGCTCCGTACCGGCGATGTGCAATCCGCCCGCCTCCACCACCTTCCGGTGCTCCTCCTCGCACTGCGCTTTGTACTTGGAGTTGATCGCCTGCCAGCGCTCGGCCGGCACGCGGTAGTTCAGATCGCCGCGCACGAAATAGTAGTACTGATGGTCGGCCACCAGCGACGCCATCTCCGCCGGTATCGTCTCCACGATCTTCTGCTTCAGCGCCTCTTCCTGCGAGAGAAACTCCGGATTGCCGCCCAGCAGAATGTCGGTGCCGCGCCCGGCCATGTTGGTGGAAACCGTCACCGCCCCGTAGCGGCCCGCCTGGGCGATGATGAACGCCTCGCGTTCGTGATTCTTGGCGTTCAGCACCTCATGCCGCACGCCGTTCTTCTTCAGAATCGCCGCCAGCTTCTCGCTCTTTTCCACCGAAATCGTGCCCACCAGCACCGGCTGGCCCGTGGCGTGGCGCTCGGCGATCTCCTTGGCCGCGTTGCGCCACTTCTCGATCTCCGTCCGGTAGACGATGTCGTTCTGGTCCTTGCGCACCATCGGCCGGTTGGGCGGAATGATGGTGACGTCCAGGTTATAGATCTTGCCGAACTCGGCCGCTTCCGTATCGGCCGTGCCGGTCATGCCGGCCAGCTTTTTGTACATGCGGAAGTAGTTCTGGAACGTCACCGTGGCCAGCGTCTGATTCTCGCGCTCGATCTTGACGCCTTCCTTGGCTTCCACGGCCTGGTGCAGCCCGTCGGACCAGCGCCGCCCCGGCATCAGGCGCCCGGTGAACTCGTCGACGATGATCACCTCGCCTTCCTTCACCAGGTACTCGCGGTCCCGGACGTAGAGCACGTGCGCCCGCAACGCCTGCTGCACGTGGTGGTTCATCTCGATCGATTCCGGGTCGTACAGGTTGACGATGTTCAGCAGCCGTTCCACCTTGCCGACGCCTTCCTCGGTCAGCGCCACCGAGCGGTGCCGCTCGTCCACGGTGTAGTCGCCGGTGGTGTACTTCTCACCCGGCTCCTTGCCCTCAATCACCTCGCCGCGGATCAGCCGCGGGATAAGCCCGTTGACCTTGTAGTACTTGTCGGTGGACTCTTCCGAAGGGCCGGAAATGATCAGCGGCGTGCGCGCTTCGTCAATCAGGATGGAGTCCACTTCATCGACGATGGCGTAGCCGTGCCCGCGCTGCACGCAATCTTCCATCCGGAACTTCATGTTGTCCCGCAGGTAGTCAAACCCGTACTCGTTGTTGGTGCCGTAGGTGATGTCGCAGGCGTAGGCGTCACGCCGCTGATCGTCATCCAGCCCATGCACAATCAGGCCCACCGACAGGCCGAGAAACTTGTACAGCTTGCCCATCCATTCGGAGTCGCGCCGCGCCAGGTAGTCGTTCACCGTCACCACGTGGACACCCTCGCCCACCAGCGCGTTGAGGTAGACGGGCAGCGTGGCCACCAGCGTCTTGCCTTCGCCGGTCTTCATCTCGGCGATCTTGCCGCGATGCAGAACGATGCCGCCGATCAACTGCGAATCGAAGTGCCGCATGCCGAGCACGCGGATGCCGGCCTCCCGAACCACCGCAAAAGCCTCCGCCAAAAGGTCGTCCACCGTCTCGCCGTTGCTGATTCTGAGCTTGAATTCCTGGGTCCTGGCGGCCAGTTCGGCATCGGAAAGGTCCTTGACGGCGGCCTCCCGTTCGTTGATGGCGGCCAGATGCGGTACGATCTTCTTGATCTCGCGCTCGTGCTTGGTGCCGAAGACTTTAGCCAGAAGGGTGTCAATCATAGCGGTGCTAGCCTAATTCTACCGCACACCCCTGTTGACACCGCCCGCACGGATTTTGTGTCTTTCGGCGCCCGCGCGCCATCCTATTTCTTATGCACAGACCCGCCCTCCTGCTCATGACTCTGGCCGCCGGCCTCGCCCTGGCTCAGCAACAGGACTTCAGCAAAGTCCAGATTAAGGTCACCAAGGTCTCCGGCAACGTCTATATGCTGGAAGGCTCGGGCGGCAATATCGGGGTCTCCGCTGGCGAGGACGGCATCGTCATCGTGGATAACCAGTTCGCCCCGCTGGCCGAAAAGATCCGCGAGGCCTTGAAGGGCATCGCCGATAAGCCCGTGCGCTTCGTCATCAACACCCACCACCACGGGGACCACGCCGGCGGCAACGCGAAGTTCGCCGGAACCAGCACCATCATCGCCCACGACAATGTCCGCACCCGCCTGCTGGCGTCGGAACCCAAGGCCGGCCTGCCCGTCATCACCTTTGACCACGACCTCACCGTGCACGTCAACGGCGAGGATATCCGCGCCCTGCATTTCCCTGCCGGCCACACCGGCGGCGATGCCATCGTCTTCTTCCCCAAATCCAACGTGGTCCACATGGGCGACGATTTCGTGCGCTACGGCTTCCCCTTCATCGATGTCAAAAGCGGCGGCAG
>JBBQLF010000667.1:0-2691 GCA_038327695.1 Bryobacterales bacterium | reverse complement strand
TCAGGCAAGCAACCGCGACATGCTGCGGTTGAACGGCATGGCGGGCCGCAGTTCGTTTCAACTCGCAAACCTGCGGTCTCAACACGCCGTGGGCATGGAGCAGCGCCAACTGCTGCAGGACGGATCCGTGTCGCTGGCCTGGGTGCGGACCATCGACGCGCGCACCACCCTGGACAGCACCACCAGTTACCGCACAACCGACGCGCGCCTCAGTCCCAGCGCCGGCGACACGCCCGTGACGGCATCGCAATCGCGCCATCTTTCCACCTTCACCACCGGGGCGCGGCTAAACGCCATCCGGGGCGCGCACAACCTGCGCTTCGGTTTTGACGTCCAGCAGTTTCCGGTGAGCGAGCAGTTCTCTTTCGGCATCACGGACCGGCAATTCAACGATCCGCGGAGCCCGGACTACAATCCGAATCTGGCACCCTACGATCTGACGCGCGGCGGGGGGCTGTTCCGTTTCACTGACAAGGCGAGAGGCGGGCTGTACTCAGGGTTTTTTCAGGACGCGGTGAAGTGGCGGCGCTGGCTGTTCTCGCTCGGGTTGCGCTGGGACAGCTACCGGTTCCTGGTGGATCAGGGGCAGTTGCAGCCGCGGCTCGGCGTCTCCTTCCATGTCAAAGAGACGGGCACCGTGTTTCGCGCGTCGTACAGCCGGCTGTTCCAGACGCCGCCGAACGAAAACCTCCTGTTGTCCAGCTCCAAGCAGGCCGCCTCCGTGGCGCCGCCGGCGGTGACCGAAATTCTGGGTTCGGCCGTGGTGCCCATCCGCGTGGAACGCCAGGATTTTCTGGAGGCCGGCATCCAGCAGGCACTGGGCCAGCGGGCGAGTCTGAACGTCAGCTACTACCACAAGCAGGCAACCGATCAGCAGGACAACAATAACTTCCTCAACACGGGCATCATCTTCCCCATCACGCTGGCCAGGATCCGGGTGAACGGCGTGGAGGGCCGGCTGGTGCTGCCGCCGGTCAAGGGGCTCTCCGGATCGCTGAGCGTGACGCATTCGCGGGCGATCTCCACTCCGCCCTTCACGGGCGGGCTCTACATCGGCAACAGCGCCATCGACGCCCTCTCCATGGGACCGTTCGTGATCGATCACGATCAGCCGCTGGCGGTGCACGCCATCGCCACCTATACGGCAAAGAGCGGCTTCTACGCGACGTTCTCGGCCCGTTATGACTACGGTCTGGTGTCGAATCCATCCGACCCGGTGCAGGTCGCGGCCGACCCGGATTTCCGGGACCTGCTCCCCTACGTGAACCTCACCTCCGATACGCCGCGCGTGCGGCCCCGCACCATCCTGGACGCGTCAGCGGGCTACGAGTTCCTAAAGGATGGCAAGCGCCGCTTCGACGTGTCCGTGCAGACGTCCAATTTGACCAACCGCACGGCACTCTACAATTTCCAATCCGCGTTTGTCGGCACGCGCGTGGTGGCGCCGGTCACCGCTGGTGTGCGGCTGCGGATGTATTTTTAGCGCGTTACCACGATCAGGGGCGCGCGGCTGAAGGCGAACTTCTGGCCGGCCTGGTCAATCACGTTCAGCTGCGCCGTGTAGCTGCCGGGCTTCAGGTCCTTGAGCGGCACTTCCAGGTAGATGCCGGCCGTTGCCGAACGCGCCTCTTTCAACGCCGAGACACTCACCGGTGCGGACTCCAGCACCAGCTTGCGGTCCCGGTAGACGGTGACCGCCGCCGAGACGGCGGGCACGTTCCGCAACTCCACCATGGCCGGATCATACAGCTCGGCGTACACGAACACCGTCTGGCCGGGCCGGAAGACGTGCGTCACGCTAGGTAGCAGCTTCTCCTTGTCGCGCACCAGCGGGTGCTTGTCCTGCTTCTTCAGCTTCTTGTCCGCCAGGCCAACCGCATCGGCCACCGGGGTCCGCTGCCCGCTCCACACCACCGAGCTCAGCCGCAGGCCGTCCTTCCGGCCGCCCAGATCCGGCACTTCGAATTTCGACTCAAACGTCCCCATCTTGCCCGTCTGGTTTTCCCGCACCAGCATCTTGATCTGGTAGCTGCCCGGCACCAGCGTGAAGCCCGTATCGTACATCAGGCTGCGCGACGCCAGTTGGCCCGCCTTGTCGTCCCGGAGTTGGATCTTGATGGTGTCGCGCACCGCCCCCATCAGGGCACCCTTCGGATCCCGCACCTGTCCAATGAAGTCAAACGTGGTGGTCTCGCCGCTGCCCTGCTTCTTGAGCGGGATGGCAGAGCCGGGGACCTTCACGGCCACGGGCACGAAATACCGGTCGCGGCCCACCCGGAACCAGTTCACCTCCAGTGCCAGGCGGAGCTCCGTAACGGGATCGCCCAGCATGAGGGCGTCTTCCAACTGGCGCTCCTTGTCGTAGCTGTTGAAGGCTTTGAACTCCTTTTCGGCGAAGTAGCCGCGGCGGAAATCGAGCTTGGCCTGCAAACGCCCCTGCGCCTCAGCCGTCAACTTCACATCCACGCGCCGGAACGCGCCGTCTTTCTTCTCGTCCGTGGAGTAGTAGCCGAGAATGTAGTAACTCTGCAGATCTTCCTGGGCTTGCGTGATGCCGAGGACGAGTTCGTTGTTGTCGATCAGCGCCTTGCCGCCGGTGTCGGAGGCGAGCGCGAACAGCGTGTCCTGCGAATCGAGCGACTTCTGCCGCTGCCCCCGCTGCGTGCTGCCGGAGTACAAACCCGTGCCTCT
>JBBQLF010000666.1:0-2699 GCA_038327695.1 Bryobacterales bacterium | reverse complement strand
GCCCCGCGACCGTCTGGGAGTTTTAATTTTTGGGTTAATCACCCGCCATTATCTCCTCGCTTGGCCGGCCATTCCCTCACCCCCCCACTTCCACCCCCCCCACCCAAAAAAGGCCCCGCCCGGCTAGCTGATCGGGGTCTTCCGGGCGATGACCAGCGTGAAGTCGTCCGACGACGTGACCGATCCGGCGAATGCAGTCACGGCCGCCTTCACCTGTTCGATCATCTCCGCCGGGCTGCGCTCGGCTATCGGTTGAAGGGCCTCGGCCAGGCGGTTGTCGCCGAAATCGTCCTCAGTGCCCGGCCTCTCGGCCTCGGTAACGCCGTCGGTGAACATCACGAGCACGTCTTCGTCCTCCATGCGGCAGGTCTGCAGCGCGTAGGACGCCTTCCCGATGATGCCCAGAATCATCCCGCCACCTTCCAGATGCTCCACCGTCCCATTCTTGCGGACGAGCAGTGGCGGATTATGGCCGGCGTTGACGTAGCTCATCTCGCCCGAGGCGCGGTCGATCTCGCAAATGAAGAACGTGATGAACCGGTTGCCGGGACAGTTGCTGGAGATGATCCGATTGAGCCGCGTCACCATCGACGCCAGATCGATCTCCTCCTCCACCAGCACCTGCACGCGGGCTTGCAGGCTGGCCATCAACAGGGCGGCGGGCATGCCTTTGCCGGCCACATCGCCCACCAGCAGGACCAGCCGGCCGTCGCGCTCGTAGAAGTCGTAGTGATCGCCGCCGCAGCTCAGGCACGCCTCGCTGAAGCCAGCCACCTCCAGCCCCGGCAGATTGGGAGCGTGGTGGGGCAGGAGGTTTTTCTGAATCTCCGCGGCCTGCTCCATTTCGCGGGCCATCAGCCGCTCGTGGTGCTCCACTTCGGTCAGCCGCGCATTCTCGATGCGGATGGCCGCGATGTTGGCCATCACGGTCAGCAAGCTGAGGTCCTCTCGCGTGAAGGGCCGGATCAGGTGGGGCGAATCGAGGTAGATCAGCCCGATCACTTTGTCCTTCGTCTGGAGCGGAACGGCGATCATGCTGCGCACGCTTTGGGCGACGATGCTGGCCTGCGCGCGCAGTTGCTCATCCAATTGCACGTCCTGGATGAGCAGGCTCTCTTTCTGTTCCAGCACTCGATCCCGCACGGTTGTGCTGATTTGAAAACTGCTGCCCTTGGAGGCCCGGATCGCGAGCGCACCACCTTCCTGCAGCATCAGCACGCCGCGGCACGAGCCCACCGCTTCGGCGGCCAGGCTGAGGATGAGCGGAAATAACTCCTCCAGGGGCCGGCGGTCGGCCAGTTCCCGGCCGGCCTGGATCAGGGCATTCATCTGAGAGGCCGAAGCGAGCGGTGTCAATGCCGCCGCAGTGCCCGTGGCCGCCTTGGCGGCGCTGAGCAGTTTATCCAGGCTGATGGCCACCGTCGCCGAACGGCTCTCCTCGTCCGGCTTGTCGACGAAAACCACGTGGCGGTCTCGCGCCCCGCTGCCATCGGCATACTCCAGCGTGAGCCGGCCGGCTGTAATCCGATCCCCAGCCTTCAACGGCGTCGGTTTCGCGATGCGTGCGCCGTTGACGCTGGTCCCGTTGCTGCTGCCCAGGTCAACCACCAACCAGCCATCCCCGCTCCGTTCCAGCGCCAGGTGTTGGCGCGACAACTGACCGTCTTCCGGGTAGGCCAAGGCGTTGGAGCCAGTTCTGCCGATTGAGTAGCGGTCCGAGTCCAGCTTGATCACTTTGGTGGATCCGTCAGCTGTCCTGACGATCAGTTCAGAAGCCATACTGATTGAGCTTAGAACAATTTAGAACAATTGAACGGCCATTTCTCCGCCGGGCGGCGCCGCCCCTGGTTACGGAAACGATGGTCACCGTGGCGATGGCACGAGTACGGGATTCCCAATCTGGTGCTATACTCGCGTGCAATACCGCCGGTGCGGCCAAAGCCGGCCGGCATCTCTGGTCACACTGGCGATTTCTGGGATTTTCAACGAGGAGAAGGAGAAGGAATCTGTGCACGAAGAGATTTTGGAAGCTATCCAGCATCTGAAGAACGCGGACGCGAAGACGACATCCAACAAGGCGGAGGCCCGCGCGGAGCTAGTCCAGGCCATAAACATACTGAACGGTCTCCTGGGGTTGCCGGCTGTCGGCCCCGACCCCGACCCGGGTGGGAGTGACCCCGACATCGACCCGGGTGGAAGGAAGTAAGGGAGCCTGACGACGGCAGCCCGGCCGGCCTGAGAAGATACTTAGCGCCGGGCCTGCCTGAGACTGTCCAGCGCCGGATCGCTCCAGAGCGCTTCGAGATCCGGATCCCGTCTGATGTAGTTCAAACCAGCGGCGTTGGCTGGGAGTGACAGCAGCAACTCCACAGCCCGGCGCCGCTCTCCGCTCAGCTCAAAGGCCAGAATCAGGCGGTCCGCGTAGGTACGGCGGTCGGCCACCGGGATCTGCTGGATGTCCGCCAGCGCGCTGGCGCGCTGTCCCAGTTTTGCATGGTACTCCGCCATATTCGCCCGCGCATTGTAATCGGCGGGCGTCACCTGGAGGACCTGCCCGCCCAGTTCAATCGCTTTGTTGAAGGCTTCGGCCCCTTTCTGCTCCTGGCCGGGCAGATGGCGATAGACGGTGCCCAGATTGCCCCAGATCAGGTAGAGCTCCGGGTTCAGGCCGGCAGCGGAATTCAGCGCCGCGGCCGCTT
>JBBQLF010000665.1:0-2715 GCA_038327695.1 Bryobacterales bacterium | reverse complement strand
CAGCATCGAGGACGCCCTGTTCGCCCAGGGCTTTGCGACCGCCCAGGACCGCCTCTGGCAGATGGATATGCTGCGTCGCGTGGGCGCCGGCGAACTGAGCGAGGTGGTGGGCCCGGCGGCGCTGGAGTCCGACATCAAGACCCGCAAGCTGCGCACAAGGAGCATCGCCGGAGCCTGGGCGCAGGCCATGCCCGCCAATGATCGCGCCTGGATGGCCGCCTACGCGCGCGGCGTCAATCACTACATCGAAACCAATCGCGGCCAGTGGGGGCCCGAGTTCCGTCTGATGAGCTATGAGCCGCGGCAGTGGACCATCGTGGATTCCCTGCTCTGCGCGCTCCAGATGAATCGCACGCTCAGCGGCCACTATGAACAGGATCTGCTGAAGCGCCGCATGATCGCCTCCGGCAAAGACAAAGCCAAGGTGGATTTTCTGTTCCCCGTGCGTTCCGGCGATGAACCGCTGCCCGGTTCCAACGCCTGGGCCATCTCCGGCGCGCACACGGTGAGCGGCAAGCCGCTGCTGGCCAATGACCCGCACCTGGAGTGGGCTCTGCCTTCCACCTGGTACATGGTGCAGTTGCGCGCGCCGGGCCTGAACGTGGCCGGCGCCAGCCTGCCCGGCGTACCGGCCGTCATCGTCGGCCACAACGAGAAGATTGCCTGGGGCATCACTGCGCTGCAGTTCGACAACATGGATCTCTACGAGGAGAAGATCGATCTGCGCACGGGCCGGTACGTGTACAAGGCGCAGGTACTGAACGCCCAGCGGGAGACGGAGTGGATCGCCATCAAAGACGCCCGGCCCGTGCAGCTCATCAACCTGGTCACCGTGCATGGCCCGCTGATGACCAGCGACGGCGCGGCGAACTTCGCGCTGCGCTGGTCCGCCGCTTCCGCCGAAGGCGCCGCGTTCCCGCTTGTGGAGCTGAATCAGGCGGGCAACTGGGACCAGTTCCGGAGCGCGCTGAAGCGGCTGCCTGGCCCCAACATCAACGTCTTCTACGCCGATACGGCGGGCAACATCGGCGGGCAGGTGGCCGGCCGGCTGCCGCGGCGGAACGGGTTTATGGGCGATGTCCCGCTGGACGGCGCTTCCGGCCGGCAGGAGTGGGACGGGATGATCCCGTTTGAAGACCTGCCCTCTTACTACAACCCGCCCGGCGGTATGGTGGTGTCGGCCAATCACAATCCGTTTCCGGCCGGCTACGCCCACACGGTGAGCGGCTTTTTCGCCTCCACGCATCGGGCCCGCCTGATCACGGCGTTTCTGGGGCGTAGCCCCAAGTGGACCGCCGGCGGCATGCTGATGATCCAGCGCGATGTGTACTCCGGCTTTCTGAGCCTGGTGGCCCGGGAGGCGGTCCAGGCGGTGGAGCGGCGCAAGGACGCCAACCCCGCCGCCGCGGAAGGCGTGCGCCTGCTGAAGGGCTGGAACGGCCAGGTGACGACGGACCAGGCCGCGCCTTTTGTGGCCACCCTGCTGTATCAGCACATCCGGAGAGCCATGGTAGACGCGGTCGCGCCGAAGCTCGCCGAAGCGTACAAGCCGTACGTCGCGCCCGCGGCCGTGGAACGGCTCCTCCTCCAGCGGCCCGCCGGCTGGTTTGACGACTATGACGTCATGCTATCCAATGAGCTGGCGGACGCCGTGGAGGAGGGCAAGCGCATGCAGGGCCGCAATCTGAAGAAGTGGACGTACGGCCGCATGAATGAGGTCAAGCTGGTTCAT
The DNA here is from genome assembly GCA_038327695.1 of Bryobacterales bacterium. Classification (GTDB taxonomy): domain Bacteria; phylum Acidobacteriota; class Terriglobia; order Bryobacterales; family Bryobacteraceae; genus Paludibaculum. The sequence continues at coordinate 983 of JBBQLF010000665.1, read as the reverse complement.
CCGGTGATGAACGGCATCCCCTGGGTGGGACAGTTCTTCAACGCCGGTACGGTGCCGATGCACGGCACAGGCACCAGCATCAAGGCCACCACGCAACGCCTGGGCCCGTCTATGCGTTTCGTAGCTGACCTGGCGCAGTGGGACGCCAGCCAGATGAACCTGCCCGTTGGGCAGAGTGGCCACATCCTGAGCGGCCATTACAAGGATCAGTGGGAGTCCTACCTGAACGGGACGAGCTTCCCGTTGGAGTTTGACAAAGTGAGTGACAAAGGGACGTTGACGCTGCGCCCGCAGTAGGGCGAAGGAGAATGGAAATGAGAGGCATTGGAGCAATGATGATGGCCGGTCTGGGTCTGACCGCGCAAGCGGAAGTGGGCTATCAGAAGCCCTCGCAGGCGATCCTCGACGTCATGCACGCGCCCGCCGCGCCAGTGACATCCCTGAGCCCGGCGCGGACGCACGCGCTGCTGATGAACCGGCAGTTGTATCCCACCATCGCCGAGGTGTCGGCCCCCGTGCTGCGCATCGCCGTCGTGCGCATCAACCCGGCCAACAGCGGGCCCCACACTTCGATGGTCACCGGGACATCGCTGACGTTGAAGCAGATTGAGGGCGGCGCGGAAACGAAGATCAGCGTGCCGCCGGGTGCGCGGCTGGGCATGCCGATGTGGAGTCCCGATGGTAAACAGTTCGCGATCCTGAACACGACGCCAACGACGGTGGATCTCTACGTAGGCGCGCTGGGCAGCGCGGCTCTGCGCAAGATCCCTGGCGCCGTGTTGAGTGACGTCATCGGTAATACCGCCGTCTGGCTGGCGGGCAGCAAGGAACTGCTGGTGCAGTTGGTGCCCGCGGGCCGGGGCAAGCCGCCCGCCGCACCGGCAGCGCCCGCCGGGCCGAACGTGCAGGAATCAGCCGGCCAGGCGGGTCCGGTGCGCACGTATCAGGACATGCTGAAGACGCCGTACGACGAGGCGCTGTTT